>JAQWAM010000073.1 GCA_028707675.1 Kiritimatiellia bacterium
ACCTCGACATCTGGAAATCCCTGATATCCTAACTCTTCACTCTTCACTCTTCACTCTTCTCTCTTCACTCTTCACTCTTCACTCTTCACTCTTCACTCTTCTCTCTTCTCTCTTCACTCTTCACTCTTCACTCTTCACTCTTCTCTCTTCACTCTTCTCTCTTCACTCTTCACTCTTCACTCTTCACTCTTAACTTCAAACTTTTGACTTCTTATGCACGACTATGACGTTATCGTAATCGGAGCCGGCCCGGGCGGTTATCCCGCCGCCATACGCGCCGCGCAGCTTGGCAAAAAAACCGCAATCATTGAAAAAGAGGCTTTCGGCGGAACCTGCCTCAACTGGGGCTGCATCCCCACCAAGACCCTCATCGCCTCCGCTGAACGCTACCACCATGCCATGACATCCGCGGAGTTCGGCGTTACCGCCAAGGGCGTGACGTTCGACTACCGGCGGATGATCGGGCGCAAAGCCGAGATCGTCAAGAAACTCAGCGGCGGCGTGCGTATGCTGCTGAAATCCAACGGTGTCGACATCTTCGAGGGCATGGCGCGTTTCGAGTCCGCCGGCCGCATCTCGGTATCGCAGCCGGACGGCAGCCGCCTATGGCTCAGCGCGGCCTCGCTCATAATCGCGGCCGGCAGCGACTCCGCCATGCCGGGCTTCCTGCCAAAAAGCGGCCGCGTCCTTGAAAGCCGCGCCTTTTTGGACCTTACCGAACTGCCTAAAAACCTGCTGGTGCTGGGCGGCGGCGTGATCGGCTGCGAGTTCGCCTGCATGGCCGCCGCGCTGGGTACGAAAGTGACAGTAGTCGAGATGCTGGAAGACATCGTCATGGTGCTGGACGCGGACGTTCGACGCGTCTTGCGCAAACGCATGGAGGGGCTGGGTGTCAAACTGCTGACCGGCGCGCCGCTGACCGACATCACGGCCGACAAGGACAATGTAACCGGCCGCTTCAAGAACCAGACCGTCTCAGGCGACACGCTGCTGGTGGCGGTCGGGCGCAAACCCAACACCGAGGCGCTGGATCTGGCTCGTGCCGGCGTCAAGACCGACACTCGCGGCAACATACCCGTCGACAGCCAGAGCCGCACTAACATCCCTTCCGTCTTCGCGGTCGGCGATCTTGTGTCCGGGTCGGTTCAACTCGCGCATGCTGCCACCCAACAGGGCATAGCAGCCGCCGAAGCCGCCGCGGGCCTGCGCTCGCGGGTCGAGAAGGTCTGCCCTTCCTGCATCTTCACAGCCCCGGAGATCGGCTTGGCCGGACTCACCGAGGCCCATGCCGCAGCGAACCGCATCCCGGTCAAGACCGCGGTTTTTCCTTTCTCGGCGCTGGGCAAGGCCATGGCGGCGGGCGAGACCGAAGGCTTCGTTAAATGGATCGCCGACCCCGCCACCGGCCAACTGCTGGGCGCGCAGGCCGTCGGCTGCCACGCCACGGAACTGATCGCGGAGGCAGCGCTGGCCATCCGCAACGAGCTGACGGTGGACGAGGTAGCCCGCACCATCCATAGCCACCCGACAATGTCGGAGGCATGGATGGAGGCGGCACACGCCTTCAGCAACCACTGCATCCACCTGCCCAAACGTCCGGCCCGCTGAAGTCACTCTCCTGAACCGCGGCACAACGCCTCTCAACGCAAACTTGTTATCGTGCCGCCGGGGAGGGCGGATTCTGGCGCGTTGGCATCACTCCCGCCTGTGGCGGCACTGTCCCGAACCGTGCCGCTGGCACCCGCAGGCTCCGACGGCCACAGGCTGCAGCGCGTATCAACACGCATTGAACCTAACCAAAAATGGAGCGCAAATATAGCTTTCCGTAACAGCGTCCATTTTAGTAAATTATGACTAAACGCAACCCCGACAGGATTTGTTATGACCGAAGAGACACACCCGCTGGCGCAGTCGCTGAACCAAGAGCTTGACGCGAACGGCAGCGCGCTTCTGAGAATGCTCTCCGAAAAAGGCAAAAAGGCTTATTTTCCCTCGCGCGGCATCCTCGGCCAAAGCGCTGAGGCCAAAGACTCCGCCATCAACGCCACCATCGGCACCGCTTTCGAGGAAGACGGCTCGCCGCTCTGCCTGGAATGTTTGGAAGACCTGGTAAAGATTCCGTCCACCGCCTACCTTTACACGCCGAGCTACGGGTTACCCGGCCTGCGCGAAACATGGCGTGAAATGATCGTCTGCAAAAACCCCTCGCTGGCCGGCAAGTGCTTCAGCATGCCGGTAGTAACCAACGCCCTAACCCACGGGCTCAGCGTCGCCAGCTATCTGTTTGTCGACCCCGGCGACAGGATTATCCTGCCGGATCTCTTCTGGGACAATTACGAGCTGCTTTTCGAGGCGGCGTACGGCGGCACACTGACAACCTTCCCGATGTTCGACAACGGGCATTTCAATGTCGCGGGGCTGGACAGGCTGCTGCAGAGTCCCGGCGAACGCAAGCTTGTGGTACTGAACTTTCCAAATAACCCGACCGGCTACACCGCCACCGAGGACGACGCCATAGCCATCCGCGCCGCGCTGCTCAAAGCCGCCGAGTCAGGTAAGCGCGTCGTCACCATCCTCGACGACGCCTATTTCGGCCTGGTCTACGAGCCTGAGGTCAGCCGAGAATCGCTGTTCACCGATCTGGCTGACCTGCACCCCAACCTGCTGGCCGTGAAGCTGGACGGACCCACCAAGGAAGACTATGTCTGGGGCTTCCGCGTCGGGTTCATAACCTTCGGCGCCAAAGGCGCCAACGCCGCACAGTACAAGGCGCTGGAGGCTAAATCAGCGGGCATTGTGCGCGGCTCAATCTCCAACGTGTCGAGCATCGGACAGCACCTGCTGCAAAAGGCTTACCGGCAAACTGAATACGCGGACCAGAAAAAGGCGAAATACGAGATCCTGCGGCGGCGCTACACGCGCATCAAGGAAATCCTTGCCGGTCACCCTGAATACAGCGCGTCGTTCGAGCCCATGCCTTTCAACTCCGGATACTTCATGTGCGTGAAGCCCAAGGGCGCGGATCCGGAAGCCGTCCGCAAACTGCTCTTGGCAAAGCACAACACCGGTGTGATCGTGCTCTCAGGTCTGATCCGACTGGCCTTCTCCTCCGTGCCGCTTGAAAAGCTCGATACGCTCTTCAGCAACCTGCACAACGCGATCAGAGAGCTGCAAAAGGCCTGAAGCCCTAATTCCGGCAGGGCTTTTTCCGTACAGTCATTTTACAAAAAGTCCGCGCGAAAGCTCGGACATCTGCTCGGCCGGTATCTTGATGCTTTTCCGGTCGTAGGTCATGAGTCCGTTGATTTCGCCTTCCACGTCGGTGGTCTGAGTGTAGACTCCGCCAGCGATGCCCTGCGCGCGCAACTCATTCAGCATCCGGATCGAGGTGGCCACGCGCTCCTTGTATTCCGCCATGTTTTTCGGCAGACCGCCGTACCCCCAGTTCTTTCGTCCGGCATCCCATAGATGGCCCTGCACCGGATAGCCATGCCCGCCGAACTCGCCGACGACTTTGACGAAGCCGTTGAAACGTCCGCCTGTATCTTGGTCAAAGGGAAAGTCCGGATGCGGATATTGATGGGCATCCACGATGTCGCCCACCGGCCAGAAGTTGCCGCCGCTGGCAATGTTGATCAGACGCGTAGGGTCGCGCCGCGCCAACCAATTGCCCACCTCCACCGTGCGGTGCTGGCCCCATGCCTCGTTAAAGGGCACCCAGCAGACGATAGCAGGGTGGCTTTCCAGACTGTCTATCATGCGCGCCAGCTCAAGCATGAATTGTTCGTGATGCTCATCCGGCCACTCCGCGTCTTGCGGATCCGGCTTCAGGCGGGTCCACGAAGCGCCCTTCCCGCCGCTCACGTGATCCTGCCAGACCATCATGCCCAGACGGTCGCAATGATAGTAATAAAGGCGCGGCTCGACCTTGATGTGCTTGCGGATCATATTGAAGCCCGCGCTTTTCAGCCAGTCGATCTCGAACACCATCGCCTCCTCGGATGGAGGCGTGAGCAACCCGTCCGGCCACCACCCCTGATCCAGCGGCCCCCAGTGGAATAGCGCCTCGCCGTTTAAAGTAAACCGCAGATGGCCTCGGGCATCCATGACCTTGCCGACAGTGCGGATACCCGCATACGAAGTCACGTTATCCACGACCTGCCCGTCGCCGTTCAGCAACTCCACTTCCAGCGCATAGAGGTGCGGCGACCGCGGCGACCACAGCTTGGCGTCCGGGACGGTCAGCGCCAGCTCTTGACCGGCTTTCCCCGTACTGTCCGCCACCTGGCGATCGCCGTCCTTGACGCGCACGGCGATAGTCCTGGCAGCTCCCTCCACGGCAGCGGTGACCTTGATAGCGCCAGCGGCGGCGTCGGTGCGGATTGAAAGTTGCCGAACATAACTGGCGTTGACCTGTTCCAGCCACACGGTCTGCCAGATGCCGGAGACCTGTGTGTACCTGATGCCCCGCGGTTTCAGCGTCTGCTTGCCGTGCAACTGAAAGCCCTCCTGCTCGTCTTCAACGCGCACCAGCAACTCATTTTCACCCACCCGCACCGCATCAGTAATGTTTAAAGTGAACGGCGTGTTGCCGCCGCGGTGCGCCCCCACCTCTTTGCCGTTCACAAAGACCCGGCACCGGTAGTCGACGGCTTCGAAATTCAACAGTGTGCGCTCGGCGGCCGCCACGGTGAACGCGCGCCGATACCATAGGGCCTGATCTTTCAGAAGCGCCTCCTGGACGCCGCCCAACTTGGATTCCAGGCAGAACGGCACGAGTATTCGTCCCCGCCACTGAATGGGATGCTCTTGTTGCGCAGCGGGGGTGACGGCA
Organism: Kiritimatiellia bacterium; assembly: GCA_028707675.1. Taxonomy (GTDB): domain Bacteria; phylum Verrucomicrobiota; class Kiritimatiellia; order RFP12; family UBA1067; genus JAQVQN01. The sequence goes on from JAQWAM010000073.1 coordinate 4,835, forward strand.
TACTCCCACAGGCCGTTCAGATTTTGCCACTGTTGCCGTCGCAAATGCGGACGCGGATAACTCTGCCAGACGTTCTTGTCGGTCACCTTCCCGCCCCACGACGTGATAAGATCACTGCGGAAGATCTCGGTTTGCTGCGACAAAAGCGACACCGGCAAAGCCAAGCAGAACGCAACCAAAACAATGTAAACTTTTTGAAAACGCATTTGTGTAACCTTTCTTGTTTCTATTCCTGTCGAACGTATGTGATGTCATGTTGGTTGTCAATCTCTCAAGTCTAACGAATAGCGTTTTATCCCTTGTGCGGCTATTGTATGACTGTTGCGAGGCGAAAACAAGCGGGTATTCAGCCGGGGTTGTCTATAACTTCAATTTTCTGCCCGCGAATCTCCGCGAAAAGGGTTGAATTTGTTTCGGCTGAGTACAGCCGTCGTCCATCACTAAGAAATTCAACCCATGAGTCATGCTTGTTCCTCAACATGTCTCGAAGTGCCTTTTTGAGTGATTAACGACGACGGTATCCCGTCGGCAAAAAGACACATCGACCATGATCTAGCCTTGCAATCCGTCACAAATAATTGCTTATCCATCTCTACACGACAAGACAAGAGGTGACGCACCCTTGCCCGGGTTTCGGTATTGACATTATTTGCCGTTTCCCCGCATAATGCAAATCATTCGTAATAACATAGCTAGACTCGGTTTGTCAGCGGGTAATTCTATGAAACGATAAAGGGCGTTAATGTGGAGGCGTTATGCGGATTGCAGGATATTGTGCTGTTACTGTATTGCTCCCCTTTCTGTCGGCGGTAGCTGCCCCAATGCCGGCGAACCGGCCGGAAGTGAAGATAAAGGAAACCGAACTCGAATTCCCGACGTACGGGTTCTCCGACCCGGATCCGGTGCCGCGTACGGATTCGCCGCTTTATCCGTATTTCCGTTTCGACGGATCGGAGTTGGCGCCGACAGTGCAAAAGTGGAAGGCGGTCGTCCTCGAGAACGAAAAAATCCGCGTGACCATGCTTCCCGAGATCGGCGGCAAGGTGTGGGGCGCGGAAGATATCGCGACCGGACGCGCATTCCTCTATTACAACCACACGGTCAAGTTCCGCAACATCGCGCTGCGGGGACCGTGGTGTTCCGGCGGCATCGAATTCAATTTCACTATCACCGGTCACGCGCCGACTTCGGCAACGCCGGTCGACTGGTGCGTCAGGAAGAACGCGGACGGCAGCGCGAGCTATTTCGCCGGCGCAGCGGAATACATCGGACGCACGACCTGGCAGGTGGAAGTGCGGCTCGCCCCCGGCGACGATCACTTCACGATGCGGACGATCTGGTTCAACGGCGCAAACCTGACCGGGCCATATTACCAATGGATGAACGCGGCGTTTCCACTGCCGGAAAACACCGAGTTCGTTTTCCCGGGCGAGAATTATATCGGACATCCGGGCGACGCGCACGCCTGGCCGATCGATGGAGAGGGGCATGATCTTTCGGTTTATTCCCAAAACCGTTTCGGCAACAATAAGTCGTATCATGTCATCAACGGCGACAACGGAGTGTTCGGTCTCTGGTGGCCGGAAATCGGCTTCGGCGCGATCCACCGCAACCCGGTCTATGACAAGTACGGACGCAAGATCTGGCTCTGGTCTCCGTCGCGCGAGGGTGCCATCTGGGAGTCCCTGTTGACGGACAAGGACGGTCAGTACGCCGAACTGCAGTCAGGGCGCGCCTTCCAGCAGACGCGCCCTCCCTGCGAGAAAACGCCGTTCAAAATCCCATCCTTCGCCCCCGGCGGAACGGACATT
>JAQWAM010000074.1 GCA_028707675.1 Kiritimatiellia bacterium
GGCATGGGTGATGACGGGGGCATGTTAGACGCGCTGGTCTGGGAGCCTTTGACCGAAGACATGACGGACACGCAGGTTCCCGTGCCGTATGCGTGGCTCGACCAATATCCGGGGCTGGCGGCCGGAGCGGGCGGGGATTACGACGCGGCCGCCTTGGATGATCAGGACGGCGACGGCAGGAAGACATGGGAAGAGTATGTGGCGGGCACCTCGCCAATTGATCCTACATCAGTACTGCTGACCACCATTCAGACTGACGGAGCTTCGATAGTGGTGGGATGGACGCCGGATCTCACGCCCCAGCGGGATTATGAAGTGGAGGGCAAAGAATATCTGACAGATCCAGACTGGGCGCCGACAAACGGCGCGACCCGTTTCTTCCGCGTCAGGGTCAGCATGCCGTGATTCGGCTTTTGACAATCTTTGCGGCACTTTGCATGGCGGGCTTTCTGGCGCTGGCCTTATGCGTCGGCAGGAAATGGGGCGCCGAGAGTTTTCGGCGCGCTGAACCGATCCGAGAAAAGGCCTACAGGAGCCTGATCGCTGAGGGGGTGCAATACCGCGACTGGAAGCTGTATGGGAATGACAGGATCTCGTTCGCCCGCTGCCATGTTGAAAAGCGTCGGGGCGGCCCTGTCACGTTCGGCGCGTTCAACGTGCTGGTGATCGAGGATTTGGTCGTTAACTTGCCCGATCCGGACGCGGGGGATGGCCAAGGAAAAGACGTTGGCGGATCGGGGCGGCAGGATATAGGAGGGGCGCTGGCGGACATAACCGGATGGACGCGAGCCAAGGTGTCGGGCGTGCGGATTAAAGGGTTTAGAATAAACCGGGTCAAAGGCAACGGACTTGTGCCTTACTTGACGGCTGAATCGGCGGAGAGCCCTTTTGGAGGCAGAGACCTGCGGTTACGGAACTGTTTTCGCCACAGTCCCGGCGGGGGCGTTGTCAGGTTAGATGACGCGAGAATGTTATTTCGTCCTGATTTCTGCGTCACACACAGGGATGCTGAAGGCGCATTACAGAGTTTGTCATTGTAACTGGCAGTCTGTAAAACCAATGGCCTACAGCCTAAAAAGCTAAACACCCAAGCGTCCTATGGGACGCTACTGTACAAAGTACTAGGTGTGGGCAGCGCAGTCCGTCAAATAGAAAAGACACCGTAGGTTTTTTTGAGGCGTTGACGATCCGTCAAATACTGGACACCGCGATTTCGGCTACGGTGTCCATGACTATGACATACCGCGTCAGTGAACTGACATTCGGCATTTGATTGTTGCGCCGGACGGGGTTGTGTTATAATTTGGCGTCATGTCCATTGAACTGGTTTTTTTAGGAACGGGCACTTCCGTGGGTGTGCCGATGATCGGTTGCCACTGTCCGGTGTGTTCCTCATCTGACCCGCGCAACAGCCGCCGCCGCACAAGCCTGTATGTCAGCACCGACGATGCGGCTTTCCTGATCGACACGTCGCCCGATTTGCGGCAGCAGGCGCTGGATTTCGGGATCGAGCGTGTCGACGCGGTATTGTTCACCCACGCGCACGCCGATCACGTTTTGGGGCTCGATGACATCCGCAGGTTCAATACCATCAAGGGTGGTGTCATACCCGTCTACGGAGATCCGGTCACGCTTGAGGATGTGCGCCGGGTGTTCCATTATATCGGCAGCAAACCCTCGCCGGAGGGGTTGTACCGGCCCTTGGTCGATTTCGTGCCGGTGGAAGGACCGTTTAACTTAGGAAAGGTGATGGTGACGCCGCTGGACGTGCGGCACGGTCGCAAGATGACCGGGTATCTGTTGGGGTATGCCGGACTCAGAATCGGGTACGTGCCGGACTGCGCCGCGATGCCGGACGAGACTGTCAAAGCGTTGGAGGGCGTTGACGTGATGATACTCGACGCGCTGCGTTACCGCCCGCATCCGGCGCACCTGTGCCTGGATCAAGCGCTGACCCTGCTGGAGAGGATTGGCGCCTCGCGCTCATACCTGATTCACCTTTGCCATGATATGGATCATGCGACGCTGGAGGCGGGGCTGCCGCCTTCGGTGCTGGTGAGTTATGACGGTCTGCGGCTGCGGCTCGCGGGGACGCTCGCCCCCCAGAGCCGCGTGTGATACGGTTGTTTTTTTTGGGGGGCGAGCGTCCCCGCGAGCCGTCGATGGTGAAGTGTCGGTTTGAAAGAAAAAGATTACAGGGATAACGAATAGGGCGTTTTTTGCAAAATGCCGCGGAATGACAGGAGCGAGCTATGAGTTTTTTAAAAAGATCAACTGTATTGGTGGCGCTGGCGCTGTCCGCCGGTGTTTCGCTGGCGCAGCAGATTAATGTGAATTTGACGTTGGCTTACAACGTCTACATCATTGGCGAGCCGGTATTGGTGCAAATCGATGCGCTGAACGCCACGCGCGATCTCATTGACGTTGGATCACCGGAATCCAAGGATCATGTTCTGGTCGAAATCACCAAAGACAGCCAGTACAACCAGGTCAAGGCTTTCAATGACGAGCCGGTGGCGGGGGTTTTCCGATTGAAGCCCAGCCAGACCCTGCGCCGCCGAGTGGCGCTCGACAAATGGTTCGCGCTGTTGCAGGAGGGCAAATACATCGTGCGGGTTGTTTTCGTGCATGCGGGTATGCGTTATGAGTCGAGCAAGAAGAGTTTTGACATCCTGCCGGGCATACCGGTCGGTGAGGGTGTGCAGATGTTTGTGGGCAGATCGGATTTGCGCAGGAACTTCAAGCTGGTTTACTGGCACCGCAACCAAGTCGACCGCTTGTTCCTGAGAATTGAAGACTCGCCCGGGACGCGGGTCTGGGACTCGATCGATTTGGGCAACATGATGCGCGGCATGCCCCCGAAACTTGACATTTCACCGGAGGGAGAGGTGACGGTGGTGCACCGTTCCACGCAGGACGCGTTCGCCAGAACGTTATTGTGGTCCTTGCCGGACGTGGTGGAAGTTGTCGAGCGCAACTCGCTGACCGACCCGGAGATATCTGCCACGCAGAGAGTCAAGTCTCTGTACGGCGAGATGACGGATGAAGGCGAAAAAGAGAAGAAGGCGTGGTGGAAATTCTGGTAAGAAAGGTGACGCCGAGGCGTTCTGCTATGGTTGTTCTGGGAATTGAGACCTCTTGTGACGAGTCGGCGGCCGCGGTCGTGAGGGACGGGACTGCTGTTTTGTCGAGTGCCGTTTTCAGTCAGGTGGCTCTGCACCAGCCGTACGGCGGCGTGGTGCCGGAGATCGCGTCGCGCAGTCACGTCGAGAAGATATCGGGGGTTATCCGAGACGCAATGCGCGGCGCGTTCTCGACTGCCGGATCCGCTGGGGGAGTGTTCGACCCGGCATGGTGGGACGGCATAGACGCCGTGGCCGTGACCTACGGCCCGGGTCTGGCCAGTTCCCTGATCGTGGGGCTTTCGGCGGCCAAGGGTCTGGCGCTGCGGCTGAATAAACCGCTGATCGGCATTAACCACATCGAGGCGCACATACATTCGGTGTTTTTGTCGCCGGACGCGCCCCCGCCTGCCGAAGCGTTTCCGCTGCTGGCGCTGGTGGTTTCAGGCGGTCATACCTGCTGGATCGAGATGCCGCGGCCGGGAGAGTGCCGGCTGATCGGGCAGACGCTGGATGACGCGGCGGGCGAGGCTTTTGACAAAGCCGCGAAACTGCTGGGTCTGGGATATCCGGGCGGCCCCGCGATCGACAGGGTTGCGGCAACTGCCGGGAGTTTTGACGCCGCGGCCTTTCCAAAGGGATCGACGCGTCCGGGCAATCCCGCGCTGGGCGCTTTGCGCGCCGATATGTGTGTGAGTTTCAGCGGCTTGAAGACGGCGCTGATGCACTATCTGCGCCGGCGTCCGCCCGATAACGCGGAGTGTGTCGCCGAGATCGCCGCGGCTTATCAGGAGGCGATCGTGGCGGCGCTGGCGGAACGCAGCGCGCGCGCGCTGCGGGCGTGTGATTACCGCGCCTTCGCGTTGGGCGGGGGCGTCTCGCTCAACCGGCGGTTACGCGTGCGGTTGCGGCAGGTGGCGGATGCTGCCGGTGTGCGTCTGCTGTTGGCCGAGCCGCGCTTTTGCGGCGACAACGCGGCGATGATCGCCGGACTGGCCGGTTCCGGAGGCGGCGTGAGGGGATTGGCGGCGTTGGGGCTGGACGTCGCGCCGGCGCTTGAGACCGGATTGCAGATGAGTGTTGATTTTTCATCGAGCGCATAAACACCTGTTAACCTAAAAACCTTAAATCCGGCATCCCCATGGAATGCCAGCGTAAAAATGTATGAAACGTAAGCTTGGTATAGCGTGCTTGTGTGTGATGTTGTTTTCTTGCTGCTTTGCCGCGTCAGATCGTTTGGTTGTGGCGTGCTGGAACGTCGAGAACCTTTTCGACACGGAAGACGACCCCTTGAATGAGGGAGATGACGGTTACACGCCGCGCGGCTGGATGCGCTGGACCGAGGCGCGCTACGCGCTGAAGCGGCAGCATCTTGCCGATGTCATAGCGCGGATGCGCCCGGACATACTGGGATTGACGGAGATCGAGAACCGGCGTGTGCTTGAGGATTTGGTCAGGACGCTAAAAGAGCGGCACGGCTACGAAATGCCCCATGTCCTGCACCGTGACGGCGACGAGAAGCGCGGCATCGATGTGGCGATACTTTCAAAACACGCGGCTGTGTCCACGAACTGGATCCGGTCCGTTTCAGGACAGCGCGAGGTTCTTATCGGCGAATTCATCATCGGCGGGCGGGCGCTGACGCTGCTGGTCAACCACTGGAAATCGCAGCTCGGCAAGAAAGACGCCAGCGACGAGATCCGGCGCGCCGAGGCTTTGACCGTCAGGGCTTATCTGGACGGGCGTCTGGCTTCAGACCCTGCGGCGGCATTGATGGTGGCGGGCGACTTCAACGACTTTCCCTCATCGCCGATCCTGAAAGATGCGGCGGGGTTCGCGACTGAAGAGCGCCGGGTTTTGGGCGACCGTTCCGGGCGTCTGCTTTACAACCTTACCGGGACATTGCCTGAAGACCGGCGCGGCACCTACTATTACGCGCCTAAACAGCAGTGGAACACATTGGACGGGATCATGGTCTCGCGCGGCATGCTGGCGGAGGCGGATCCGGGAGCGCCTTGGGGGGTGCTCCGCGGGAGCTACGAGATATTCAAATCCGATGAGCAGTGCGACAAAGACGGGCGGCCGTTGCCGTTCCGGCGCGTGCGAAACAAAAGGGTGGGGGATGTTTACTATACAGGGTATTCGGATCATTTTCCCGTGCGCGTAACGCTGTACGCTCGCTGATAAGCGCGCGCGATGCGTGAATGTACTAAGGGACAACTTGGGGAATATTTGAAGCCTTTTCAGCGGAATCGGCGGGCAGACTCGACCTCTTCTGATACCCCGAACTGACCATTTGCGCGGGATCGTTGGAGGCGAGTCGGGTAAGTGTATCCGAGTAAGAGCACCCGCAATTTTTTTAGCAGTGCGCTAAAGGGCGGGTCTTAAGCTGCCGCTGCTATCTCTTTTCCCTTGCATCTCTAACGTAAACGGCTTATGATGGCGACATCATGAAATCAATGCCCAAAGATATCAGCGCCTATTTTTCTGCATTGGGGCGTAAAGGTGGCACAAAGAGCCGTCGCAGCCTCTCTTCGGAGGCGGCGCGCAATATGGTGCGGGTCCGGGATGCGAGAAGAATCTTCAGAAAGTATCATGCGCAGTGTTTCTGGTATATGCGTCCGGATTTGGATGTCAACCTAGAGGATATACCTGATCTGGTGCGCGGCCTCAGGAAAAACGGAGGGCGGCAAGGCTTTTTTATTGCCGCAAAATTATGCCGATAAGCGATGTCCAGATGGACCTCCTGCGCTGCATTGCGGCAAATCGAAGCCCGGAGAGTTATCTGGCTGGCGCTACGGTGCTCAATCGCGCGTCAGGCAGTCCCCGGTTCTCTCAGGATATAGACCTCTTTCACGATCTGGCAGACAGCGTAACGCTTTGCGCTGAGCAGGATGCGGCGACGTTGGCAGAAGCTGGCTACGCGATTGAATGGATCCTGCGCACCGGCACCTTTCATCGCGCTGTCGTGACCTTACACGGACAACAGGTGAAAGTGGAGTGGGCGCAGGACAGTGCCTTCCGCTTTTTCCCCGTACAAAAGGATGTGTTCTGCGGATATCGCTTGCACGATGCAGACGCTGCAACCAACAAAGTACTGGCACTAGCGAACAGGAGCGAGATCCGTGATTTTGTCGATGTCTTGCACTTGCATCAGACGTACCTGACACTTGGGGCATTGGTCTGGGCTGCCTGCGGTAAAGATCCGGGCTTTACGCCAGAATTTCTGTTGGATCAGGTCAGCCGCCACACGGCCTATACGCAAGCTGACGTGGATCGGCTGCAATTAAAGGCACCCCTCGATCTGAAGCTGTTAAAGCGGACGTGGCTGGATGCGTTGAGAGAGGCGCAGAAACTTGTGGAATCGCTTCCGACAACAGAGATCGGCTGCTTCTATCTTGATCAGACTCAAGCACCGGTGAACCCCGACCCGTCTGCGGACGAGTTCCCATTATTACTCCGTCACTGCGGCTCAGTCAGAGGAGCCTGGCCAACAG
>JAQWAM010000075.1 GCA_028707675.1 Kiritimatiellia bacterium
GATCCTTGCGCAGATCCTCGCGAATGCGGTCGAATATCACGATCGTGTCGTTGATCGAGTAACCGACGATCGTCAGCAGCGCCGCCACGATCGTCAGGCTTACCTGCCTGCCGCACAGGCTGTAAAGCCCCAGCGTGATCAGCGCGTCATGCGCCAAAGCCACCACGCCGCCCAAGGCGAAACCGAACTCGAACCTGAGCGAAATGTAGGCCAGAATGCCGATCAGCGAAAAGATGATCGCCTTCGTGGCCGCGCGCTTGAGATCGCGCCCCACTTCCGACCCGACATCGTCCTCGCTCACCAGCGCGAACTTGCTTTCGGGCATGGCTTTGGACAATGCCTCCTGAACCACCTTGGACACGCTCTCCCCGCCGATCTCCGTCACGCTTGTCTTGACCAGCAGCACGTTGCCGGATTCATCCAGCGTGGACTGGTATTGGATAGTCGCGTCATTCTTGACCGCCTCGGCCACAATTTTGCGAACCTCGCCGATATCCGCCTTCTTTTCATAATCGTAGTTCATCGAGGCGCCGCCCGTGAAATCCGCCGCCATCACGCTGGGCGGATTTTTTACGCCGCGTCCGATAAACAGCGCCAGCGTGACCAAGATGATAACCGCGGAGGCAATTATCGACGGCTTGCCAAACCGCAAGAAGTCCAAATTCGGGCTTTTGAACAACTGCAGCATCTTGTAGGGCTTGACGCGGTCTTCAGGAACCGTGGCGTTGAAAATCAGCCGGGTTACCACCAAGGCCGTGAACATGCTGATTAAGATGCCGGCCGAGAGCGTGATCGCGAACCCCCTGATCGGCCCCGCGCCGAAAATGAACAGTATCGCCGCGGTCAGCAAGGTGGTGATGTTAGAGTCGAAAATCGCCAGAAACGCCCGGTCGTAGCCCGCCCCTATCGCCGCGCGCGCCGATTTGCCGAGGTTGAACTCTTCACGGATGCGCTCAAAGATCAGCACGTTGGCGTCCACCGCCATGCCGAGCGTCAAGACTATGCCCGCGATGCCGGGCATGGTCAGCACCGGCAGGTCAAAAGAGCGCCGTGCGATCGCCGCGTCCTTCACGAAAACGCCCAAGACGTTAGACGCCACGATCAAACCCGCAGGCAAAAGCAAAAGATCGAGTAACAAGGCCACGTTGGCGATCAGGCCGCAATATGTGTAATAGATCAGCATGAACAGCGCCACTAGCACGGTCGCGACCACCGCTGCGTTGACCCCGCTGCGGATGGCGTCCGCGCCCAGCGTGGACTCGACCGAGCGCTTCTCAAGAATCTTCATGGGCGCAGGCAGCGAGCCGGCGTTGAGGATATTGCGCAGCACCGCCGCCTCGGCCCACGAGAAACTGCCCTCGATCACGGCCCTGCCGTTGGGTATCTCCGTGCGGATCACAGGCGCTGAATAAAGCGTGTCGTCCAGCACGATCGCTAGCTGGCGACCGACATCGCTGTCCTTGTTGCGCGACCCGCGCGGCGCGTAAGCCTTGGTGAGGCGCGCGAAATCAGCCGATCCTTTGGCGTTGAAGACAAGCGAAACATGCACCCGACCGGTCATGGATTCGATCTCCACCGCCGCGCTTGTCAGCGCGTCGCCGGTCATCTCGGCCTTGCGCAACACGTAAACCGGGCGGTACGAGACCGTCGCGTTAGGGTTCTGCACACGCTCAAGCATGAAGGCATAACGCGGATCAGGCACCTCGAACAAAGACAGCCGACGCGCGTAATCCGGATCTTTGACAAGTTCGTTATAGTTCTCCGCGCGTTTGAAAGTGCGCCCGTCTTCAGCCAGCACGTGACCTTCCGGAACCCGCCCGGACGACAGCATCTTTTCAACAAGCTGATCGTTCTGCTTGTGAACCAGCTTGAACTCCAGAAACGCCGCGCTCTGAATGCTCTTTTCCGCGGCATCGCGCTGCGCAGCGCCGATTCCCGGCAACTGCACCGTGATGCGGTGATTCTTGCCACCCTGAATCACCGGCTCGTTCACGCCCAGTCCGTCAATACGGTTGCGTATAACCTCAATGGCGCGCGCGTCGGCGTCCTGCAGTATCTTGCCGACCCTGTTCTGGACTTCGGCGTCGTTAAGCTCCGTGTCCCCGGCGCGGATGTTGGCCCGAAGCTTCTCTTGGTCGATCGCCACCGTGAAACTGGTCCCGCCGGACAAGTCCAGCCCCAGCCGGATCTTCTGCTTCGGCGGGATCACAACATACGCCGACAAAACCGCGACAAACGCCAGCACCACCCATTTCCAAAGGTCATTTCTACTCATTTTTAGAACCGCTCCAACTTTGCCTGTACCCTCAAAAAATTCAAAAGAAAGATAATCTTAGCATATTTGCCGCAGATGTTTCACCTACGAAATTTAAAAACGCGAAAAAGCGCGTTGCGTCTGGACAAAAAGACATTGCCGGGAGCCGCTTGCGGCACCGCGTTGCGGAAGCCGGATCAATCCTGCCCGTACCGCAAAAGGTCTTCCGGTGTAATATCCGACGCGGGCACTAAAATGTAATGTTTCTGATCCACAATGCAAACCGACTCATTTGACCAGACCAGTTCAAAAACCGCTATACGATTGTTGCTTAACGCATGCACGGAGACTGGTCGGCATATCAGGTTCGGGAATCGCTCTTCGCAAAACGCGATGTCTTGTTCCGTCTGAACAACCCCGTGCCGATCACGACCGACCTTAGCCTGCACAGGCACAACAAACTGGCTGCCGCGGCGATTAATCCCCACGTAAAGCTCATCAATCTCTATTTGCCCGATGCCTTTGACCGTAGTTCGCAGATGATTCTGAAGTGAATGCGCGGTTATCCCAAGAAAAAGATCAATCAAACGATTATAGCGGACTTTTGCCAATAACGACTGTTCATCATCAAAAGCATTAGCCAAAAGTATTTCAGGAGTAGCGTTCGGAACTTTAATCGGCAACATTGCTTCATCGGGCTCGATTCGGCTCATTTTTGCCTGCATGAATTGATAACGTCCAGAACCGGCACCTTTAATGATCCACTCCATCCCTGGTTCAGCGGTATTTGCAATGGCAGTCGGCAAAGCAACCCGATACCTGAAAGAGTACAGCACATCCCCGAGGTTTTTAGGCAAAGCGATTCCTAATTCTCGCGCTGTGGCCGCAAGCTCATCGCGCTCAAACACAAACGCACGCTTACCGTCTTTATAATGCTGCAAAAATATTTGTTCTATTAGTGCGGAATAACGGTTTTGTGTTTTAGCCATAAACAACATCCTTCCTTGTTTTTCGGGTGCGTTGCGCGATAACGGAGGCCGGAACACTGAAATGCTCGGCCGCCTGGCGCATATTCATGGCAAGCAAAGCTTGTTCCCCAAGCGATATAGCTCCAGCCGGGCGTGAAGGCGTAAGGCCGAGAGCGTTAATGATTTCGGAAGCCACGGCACGCCCAAGCAAAGGCGGAACGCTGTTGCCGATCTGCCGGAAACCATGCCATTTAGTGGCATGGAAACGAAACCAATCCGGGTATGAATGCAGTCGCGCGGCCTCGCGCACGGTAATCACACGGGGACAGGAAGGATGTATCGGACGCGGCGAGGTGAATGCCCCGCGCGCGCTATCGGTTCCCGCCCTCAGCGTGTTGCACAGTCCATCGTACGAGAGCTTGTAAAACCGGCTGACCGGCTCTGTGGCTCCCGGGGCAGCCTCGATAAACCGCCTGATTGATTCATCCGTGTGCGTTGTGCGAAGACTGCATGTCAATACATCCTTTTGATAACAACGCGGATAACTGAAATCAGCAGGATCAATCAGCAACCCCCGCAGCCTTCTGGCATATTTTGATTTTGTTTTCCAGCCTGCGGCCACACTGTCCGATGACTTCAGTTCCGCAAAAAGATCAGCATCCGGCAAGTCGCTGATCGCATCCGCGACGGTTACCTGTTGATTCTTTTTTTCAGGATAAGCCGGCGGGGGTTGTCCGTCCCTGTACGCGACAAGGAAAAGCCTCAACCTACTTTGCGGCACACCGTAATCGGAGGCGTTCAGAACCTGATAAGGCAACACGACATGATAACCGGTTTCTTCCAAAGCCTCAATGAGTTGCTGCAAAAAATGCTTTTGCTTTCCTACGGTTAAACCCTTAACGTTTTCAAAGACGCAATACCTGGGAATAAGTTCCTTTACCAGCCGGACATAGTGGACAACCAACTGGTTGCGCGGATCGTCCATAGCTCGTTTCCCGATCATCGAAAAACCTTGGCAAGGCGCGCCACCGAAAACCACGTCGATGTCTCTATCTCCAATGCCGGCCATTTTTCTAATGCCTGCCCCTGTCAACTCGGTCACGTTCCGGCAAATTGAAGCGGAGTACGGGAAATTATATTCATGTGTGGCACAATGGACAGGATCTATTTCCACGCACGCCGCAATGTCGAAGCCAGCCTGTTCAAATCCTAAAGAAAGTCCGCCTGCACCTGCAAACAGATCGATGCCGATTGGGCGTCCTTCAACAGGCGGGGCGTAGGATCTGCCGTGCGGGCATGGCGACGCCGAAAAGGTCATCCCCTCAGGCAAAAACATGAACTGTCCTTGCACCATAAATTCCGGCCGCGAATCATGGGTCAAAATTTCAAAACCGGCCTTTTTTAAGCCAGTCTTATAAACGGCTAAATCTTCACATATCCCGTCCGGCAAATCCACCGGCCAAAGCGCGCGTCCTAGGTTATCCCGCACAAAACTTGCCAGTCTCTTAGGCAAACTGTTTTTTGTGCTGACCTTATAATAGACACTCTTCTTATGGAATGTGCTTTTCACGCCTTAAGGTTATCATTTTCATGTGCATCCTTTCAAACGTCAATTGCCGCGCCCTCATTTGAAAACAGAGTCAGGAGGTCAGAGATCGGAGAACAGAGGTGCCGCAAACCTCGCTTTAGCCGATCGGCAGGCGCAAGAGAAACTCGGCGCCTTTTCCGACCTCGCTGCGCACCTCAACCGTGCCGTCGTGGATCAGCGCAATGTGCTTGACGATCGCCAAACCCAGCCCCGTCCCGCCCAGATCGCGGCTGCGCCCCTTGTCAACACGGTAAAACCGCTCGAACAGCCGGTTCAGGTGCACAGTCTCAATGCCTTGCCCGTGATCACGCACCGCGATCACCACCGAGCCGATCTCACTCCGCGCGGTCACATCTATCACATCGCCCTGCCCGGAAACGCCGTATTTGATGGCGTTGTCGATAAGGTTGACGACCGCCTGCTCGATCAATCCGGGATGTATCATGGCAGAAAGCTGTTCTCCGCACTCGATGCGGATCTTGACGCCGTCCTGCACGCAACGGCTTTGGCAAGACTCCGCAGCGTTCTTCAGAACACCGGCCACCGGCGTAACCCGGCGTTCAAGATTGTGCTTCGCGCTCTGTTCCAGACGCGACAGTTCCAGCAAATCCCGTATTATCGCGTCCAGTTGGTTGGCCTGCCTCGCTATGATCTTCAGGAAACGTTCCGCCGCCGCCGGGTCATCCTTGGCGCCGGCCAGCAAAGTCTCGGCAAAGCCTTTGATCGAGGTCACCGGCGTGCGCAGCTCATGCGACACATTCGAAACAAAATCCTGCCGCACAGTCTCAAGGCGGCGCAACAATGTGATGTCGCTTATTACCAGCAAGGTTCCGATACGCTCCCCCGACAGATCTTTCAGGGCTGCCGCGCGAAGATTCAGCCGCCGCGAGTCCGGCGCGGACACCTCCATCTCATCTTCGACCGGATCGTTTGAATGCTCGCACGCTTTCACCAGCGCCAGCACTTCGGGCCAGCGCGCCAGTTCCCCTAAAGGCCGCCCTTTGACGCCATTGCCGCCAATCCCCAGCAGCCGCAAAGCTGATCCGTTGATATCCAAGATCAGGCGGCCGGGATCAAGCGCCACCACGCCGAGCGTCATATTGGCCAGAATCAATGTCCGCAGGTTACGTTCTTCATCAAGGGCCTGAACATGCTTCTGCAGGCTTTCAGCGGTCCCGTTGATGGATCTGGCCAGCTCAGCCAAATGCGGCACAGCGGGAATCTGCAGCCGATATTCCAGATCGCCTTGCCCGATGCGCGCCAGTCCCGACCGCAGCCGCGAGACCGGCCGCGTCACGCGCAGCGCGGCAAGGTAGCTCAAAACCAGCGTGACTGTCAGGACAGAGGCAAACATCAGCATCAAAAGCCGGTCCGCCGCCCGCATCTCGCCACCCAACACCTGCATCGGCACCGCCACTCGGACAACCGCCCGCGCCGTCCCTTCGCGCGGAATCCTCACCGCCAGGTAAAGCATGCGCTTCCCGAGGCTGGCGCTGTAACGCCGGCGCATGCCGCTCCCGCTCGCCAAGGCCTCGATCACTTCGGGCCGGTCGTCATGCGACTCCATGCGCCCGGCGTCAGCATCGGAATCACCCAGCACCAGCCCGTTAGGCAATATCAAAGTAAAACGGTATGTGCCGATCCCTTCCATCCTTTGAAAAAACCGCCGCACAGCCTTCGGCGCGATCTCGCCTTCATCATCAGGCAGCAGAGCCGCCGCCATTTCCGCCTGCGTCTCCAGTTCGCGCACCCACTGCCGCATGAAAGCCGCCCGCCCTGTATGCCGGT
>JAQWAM010000076.1 GCA_028707675.1 Kiritimatiellia bacterium
GTCCAATCCGCCGTACATACCGGCGCGGGCGGTGGACGGTCTGGCGCGTCAGATAAGCAAGCATGAGCCGCGCATGGCTCTTGACGGCGGCGATGACGGGCTGGACGTTTACCGCGCGTTGCTGTTGGACGCGGTGATGGTGCTGAAGGCGGGGGGCGGTGTGTTTTTTGAGATAGGTGACGAGCAGGGGGCAGCCATGCGCGATATGCTCAACGAGTTCGGTTTCGCTGAGGTGGCGATCATTAAAGACTACGCCGGGAAAGACCGCTTCGCGACTGGCGTTCAAAGCGTTTAACCGCTGCTTGCAAGGCACCGTCCCCTTGCGATTCAGTTTTCTGACACTGAGCTGAAACGCGCGCGCGCCTCGCGGGCTGCCAGGGCGAAGGCCGTGACCACATTCAGGGAGTTCTTGCGTCCGTACATCCTGATCCTGACCGCGCTGTCGCACATGGAGACAACCTCCGGATCGACGCCGAAGCGCTCGTTGCCTAAAACCAGCGCGCAGGGAAAGCGCCAGTCACACACGGCGAGCTCAGGCGCGCCCGCCACGGTCTCTAGCGCCAGGCACAGTGTGCCCGCCTGCCGAAGTTCCCTGATAACCCCGCGTATGTCCTCGGCATAACGCCATGCCACCAGTTTGTCAGCGCCAAGCGCCGCCTTCTCCACTTGCGCCTGTCCCGGCAATGCCGTGTAGCCGCAGAGCACCACCTCTGCCGCGCCGAAGCACTCGGCGGTGCGCAGCACGCCGCCGACATTGAAGGCGGAGCGCAGCGAATCAACCACCACGGTCAGCGGCATCGCGGTTCCCGCAGCCGCCGCGGCCGGCAGGTCCGCGTCAAGGATATCCAAATCCGTGACCTTGCGCCGGGCGACTTCGCGCTCAACCGGCACCAGCACGCTCCAGAACCGGCGGCGCGTCATGAGCGGATCGATCAGGCGGGCGAGCCGCGCCAGACGCGGCAGTGACTCCTGCCGTTCCATCCATGCGCGGCAAGCGCCCAGCGCGGTGCCGCGCGCCGCGTTATCATCCCACGACGCGTCAACGCGCAACAGCCGCTCCAGAGCCGCCTTCCATACCGGCGACTGGCGACATGCGTCCGGCGACTGGCGGGGACACCTCATCCTCTTACCTCTCACCTCTTACTTCCTTTTTCAGCGCAGGGGCTCAAGGATGAAACCGTATGCGTACTCGCGGCCTGCCTGCAACTGATACTCCGGCCACGGCCGCGCGCCCCAACTGTTCTCCCCCGCCAACCCCATTTGTCCATAGTCAAGATGGATCACCCATCCGTCGCAAGGCTCCAGCTCCCACGGATGCTTGCGCGACTCCAGCTCGCCGAGAGTGTAAGGCGAGACGTTGAAGTTGATTTTGGAATCGCCCGCGACGCGGATTCCTTTGCCGCCGGCAGCGGTGAATTCGGCCCAGAAGGTGTCGGTGCGGTTCCCGCTCTCCTGCGGCTCCATGTACGGAAAATAGAGGTCGGCGGCATTAAGCGCGTACAAGCCATAAAAGGCCGACGCCTTGCGGTCGGCGTAATTCTCGTGCGGCCCGCGCCCGAGCCATTTCACGCGGCTGTAATCGCGCGGTATGCGCGCGGCCATGCCCACACGCGGTAAAGCAGCCAGACCCTCGCCTTCCGGTTTGAGCTTGAAGGCCACGCGGATACTGCCGTCAGTAAAAAAGGTATAACCCAGCGAGCCTGTGGTACCGGCGGCTTCCGGATACGCAAGATCCACTATGACGCGCCAGTTACCGTCAACCTCGCGGTATAGCCGGACGCCGCGCGCAACGCGTTTGGCCGCGGCGTCACGCCATACCGCATGCCTATGGGTCATGCGGTTGCCGCGGTCGTTGTCGGTCGGCGCGCGCCAGAAACAGGGCTCCAGCGGCGCAAGCAGCATCTCGCGCCCGTCAACCTCCCACGAGACCAGGGCGCCGTCGGTCTTGCTGACACGGGCATTGAATCCCGGTCCGGCCACCTTGATTTCAGCCTCGCTCTGATCGGGATTGATGGCGTCGCGCCCGACAGTGCCTTCAACCGTCACCGCCGGTGTTTCGGCCGGAACTATAATTTGCGAGCGTGCGACCGCATACCCCTTGTCCGCCCACTTCTCACTTTTCCGGGTATGAAAGCTGAAGTTCCAAGTGCTGATTCGCGCCGCGTGGGCCGGACGCCGCGGCATCGCTATCGGCAGTGTTATGACCTTCTCGGACTGCGGAGGCAGGTTCATCCGACCCAACGAGCCTTTATCGATGACTTCGCCGTTCTCCTCGTATGTCCATTGCCCGCTATATTCGTCCAAGTCAGTGAAAAAAGCGTCGTTCCGTACTATGAAGACACCGCGCGTGACATCCGCCTCCACCACGCGGATATTCTGGTAACAATGAAAGACCTCGTTGAGTTGCGGGGTAGGGCGCCGGTCCGGCTGCACCAACCCGTTACAGTTGAAGTTGTCGTCATTGGGATAGTCCCCGTAATCACCCCCGTAGGCCCAGAACCATGCCGCCTGCCCCGCCCGCGTCCGGCTTTCCGGCACCGGTTTTCGCAGCGCCTGATCCACAAAGTCCCAGATGAAAGCCCCCTGCAGATTGGGATAGGTGTTGATCACGCGCCAGTAATCGGCCAGGTTGCCTGAAGAATTGCCCATCGCGTGCGAATATTCGCACAGTATGAAAGGCATCACGGTGTCGTTACGCTTGCCGTAGGCTTCGATTTCCCGTACCCCGGCGTACATGGTGTCGACAAAATCGTGCTGTCCGTTGCCCTGGTTCTGCACCATGCGTCCGGGATCGCGCGCCTTGAACATGGCGTAGGCCTCGCTGAAGAAATCAGACTCCACGTTATTCTCGTTGCCCAGCGACCATATGACAACTGCGGGATGGTTCTTGTCGCGTTCCAACATGCCGGTCTCGCGGTCCATGGCCGCGGCGCGGAACGCGGGATCGATCACCGGGTTGCGCGTCGACTTCTCGAGGCCGTGGGTTTCGAGATTGGCCTCGTCCATCACATACAGGCCGTATTCATCACAAAGGTCGTACCAGCGAGGGTCGTTGGGATAATGGCAGGTGCGCACCGCGTTGATATTGTTGCGCTTCATGATCAGGATGTCTTCAAGCATTCGCTCCATCGACACTGCATAACCATGATCCGGATCCATCTCGTGACGGTTAACGCCCTTGAAAAGCACCGGCTGGCCGTTCACCAGAATCTGGCCGTCGGCAGTCTCGACCTGACGGAAGCCGACTTTCTGCGGGATCGCGCCGAGAACGCGCCCTTCGCCGTCTTTGAGCGTCAAGATCAGCTTGTAAAGATCAGGCTGTTCCGCCGACCACAAGCGCGGAGATCTGACCGTGATGTCAAAGCGGAAGCGGTCGCCCGTCGGCTCCGCTCGCGTCCGTGTCACGCGCCTGCCGCTGAAACTGTGGGGATAAAGTTCTGCCTCGAGCGCGACGCCCTCAGCCGTGCCCGCGATTTCCGCTTCAACCTCAATGCGCCAGTCGCCCGCGTAGCCGCCCGGCTCGACCGCGGTCGTGCGCACGAAATAGTCGCGCAGGCGGGTTTGCGGAGTTGACCACAGATAGACAGGCCGGTACAGGCCGGACAGCCGCCAGAAATCCTGGTCTTCCATGTACGAGCCGTCGCACAGGCGGTAAACCTCGGCCGCCAGAAGATTCTTGCCCTCCGCAAGGTGTTCTGTCACGTCAAAGGCTGCGCCTTGTCGGCCGTCTTCGGCATAGCCGAGGCGCACCCCGTTGAGCCACACGTAGAGCGCGGAAGAAAAACCGTCGAAACGCAAATAGACCCTGCGGCCCTTCCACTTCTCGGGCACCGTGAACTCGCGGCGGTATGAGCTGACCGCGTTGCGTTCTTTGAAGGTCGTGTAGCGCGGGTCGGGCTCGCCCGTCACAAAAGGCGGGTCAACCTTGAAGTAGTAGCCGCTGTTCTTGTAGAGCGGGGTCCCGTGGCCCCGCGCCTCGACGCAGTCCGGCACACGCATCGCGCTCCAGCCGTCCGCCTTGAATTCAGGACGGTAAAAATCCGCGGGGCGCTGTTCCGGACGCGGCGCCCAATGGAATTTCCATTCTCCGTCAAGTGAGAGGAAAAACGGCGAATCCTCACGCGAAACCGCCTTACGTGCGGCTCTGGAGGAATCGAAAACCATCATCGTGGCCGCGGCAGGCTCGGTGCCGACCCGGAACACCCCGGGATTCTCCCATTCCGGCATGTCCGCATAAAGTGCCGGATTGTAGGTAGCCTCGGGCTTCATCCGGCCCCGCATTGCGAAGACTGTCTCTACCCAGGCCGCGCGAGTCCCGGCTGAGCCTTCATTGCGCAGTTGGACCAGCTTGACGCCGGACAAGTCCACGTCGAAAGACTTGGCCGCGTCGCCCTCTTTCATCTTGCCGCTGCGCCACAGCTCTTGCCCGTCACCGTGAATCACGCACTCGGCCTCGCCGCCCGCGTCATCGTCTATGCCGCATTTGCCTGCGAAACGCGCGGTCCCGCCCGTTATGAAGAAAAGGGCGGAGTTGCCGCGGAAACCAAACCCTTCGGCATAACGCCTGCCCGCGATCTGGAACGGGCCGCATTGACAGGAGCCCGCGGGCGCGGCAAAGGCTTTATCCAACGAGGAGAGCCAGACTCTCGGCCAATTCAGCGCCTCGACCGCCAGCGGCTTGACCTCGGCTTCTGTCACGAAACAGGCGTTGAGCCAGTCGGCGTGATCCGCCTCCGTGCCGTCCTGCCAGGGATCGACCCGCAGCAGCGCCACCTCAAACCCCGCCAGATCCACATCCGCGGTGACCGGCGCGTCGCCGCGTTTCAGTGGCGGGCTCTGCCACAGCAGCCGCCCGTCAGCGATCACCTGAAACACCATCTTCTTGCCGGGCTGGCCGCCGGAGTCGTCCACCCCGACCGCGCCCCGGAAACGCCGCGCGCCGCGCAGTTGCACATAAAGCTCTGACGGCGAATGCGTGGCCATGCCGTTGGTGTAGGCCTGCCCGGCAACCTGAAGATTCTTGCCGAACAGATTCAGGTCGCGCGCGGCCGTCTTCCAGCCCTGCCTGGTTTTTGATATGTCGAGGTCGTACAGGTAGACATCAACGGACAACACGTCGGCAACCGTAAAAAACAATACTGCGGATCCAATCGCAAAAACTTTTTTTTGCATGACATACTCCTTCGCACAACGCCTGCTCAAAGCAGCCGTTCTTCACGCAGCGCTGCCAGCAGCCGTCCCGTTTGTGCCGCTTGGTTCAGCGTGTAGAGATGTATGCCGGGAGCGCCGTTTTTCAAAAGGCCGCGGCACTGCTCCAAAGCGAAACTGTAGCCCGCCTCGGCCACGTCTTCCTTGGCCGCCGCCTGCCGCAGCGGCTCCGGGATCGAACAGCCCGCCAAAGTGACAAAACGCTCGATCTGGCGCGCGGAATTGAGCGGCATCACACCCGGCAACAACGGCATCGAGACGCCAGTCGCCCGCGCCTGTTCCATAAACCTCTCGTACACCGCATTGTTGAAAAACATCTGTGTGACCGCGAAGTCCGCCCCCTGATCCTGCTTTAGCTTCAAAAACTCCATATCGCGATCGGGCAAGCGCGTTCCGTCCGCAGCGCAAGACTCAGGATGCCCTTCCGGATAAGCCGCGCAACCGATGCGGAACTGCGGCCAGCCGGTCTTGATGAAACTTATGAGCTCGGACGCGTGCGCGAACCCCTGCGGATGTGATCGGAAGGCGGCCTCGCCCTGCGGCGGGTCGCCGCGCAGCGCCATGATCACCGGCACGTTTGTTTCCGTCAACCTGTCCAGCAGTAGTGACAGCTCGGCCAGCGAATGCCCCAGACAAGTCAGGTGCGCCATGGCGCTGATGCCGAGATTGTTTTGCAGCGAGGCCACCAGATCGAGCGTGTTCTCGCGGGTGCTGCCGCCGGCGCCGTAAGTCACCGACACCAGATCCACGCTCAAACGCGCGGTGTCGGCGATCGTGGCATACAATTTGGCCCAGCCCTCGGGAGTTTTGGGAGGAAAGAATTCAAACGATATCGTGGGCCTGCCGCCGCCCAGCTTTTCCAAAAACAACATGGCTAATTCCTTGTGCGGGCGGAGCCCTGACCACTGCCCCCTGATTCCCTTTCTCAACCGCCAGCCAGCGCCTCCAGCATCATGGCAGACCAGGCCATCACCCGCACGAACTGGCCCAGGCTGAAAGACTCGTTCGGGCAATGGATCTTGTCGTCTTCCTGGCCGAACCCCACCAGCAGCGGTGCCGCTCCCGAAATGTGGCGCAGCTCGGAGACGATCGGGATCGAGGCGCCCTCCCAGCGGAACACCGCCCCGCGCTGATCGAGATGGCGCAAGACGTCAGCCGCCAGACGGAACACCGGCGTGTTCAGCTCCAGCCGGAACCCAGGTGCGCCCGCGCAGGCGTCTGATATCGCCAGCTTGAGACCCCGCGGGCAATGCAGCTTGAGGTGCGCTTCCACAGCCTCCATGATATCGCCTGGATGCTGGTCCGGCACTAGCCGCATGCTGATTTTAGCGAAAGCCGAAGACGGTATGACGGTCTTTGAACCCGGTCCG
>JAQWAM010000077.1 GCA_028707675.1 Kiritimatiellia bacterium
GGC
This sequence comes from Kiritimatiellia bacterium, assembly GCA_028707675.1. GTDB lineage: Bacteria > Verrucomicrobiota > Kiritimatiellia > RFP12 > UBA1067 > JAQVQN01. The sequence continues at coordinate 4 of JAQWAM010000077.1, forward strand.
GAGGCCGCCCTTAAAAGTCGCGTCACCCTGCTTGGAAAGCTCCTGATGCTTCTTGAAAGCCGCGTCATAGCCGTTGACGTCTACAGACAGTCCCTGTTCCTCCGCAAGCTCTCTGGTAAAATCCAGCGGGAAGCCGTAGGTGTCATAGAGTTTGAAGGCGGTGCGGCCGGAAAGCATGGTCTGTCCGTGCTGTTTTAGGGCTGCGGCTACTTTGTCGAATTCGCGCTGGCCGGCCATAAGAGTCTTTTCGAAGCGCGCTTCCTCAGCCGTCAGCTCGTCGATGATGGTCTGGCGGCTGCGGTCAAGCTCCGGGTAGACATGCTTGTAGTTATCGATCACGATCTCGGCCAGAGCGCGGGTGTAGCCCGGTGCGATGCCCAGCATCTTGGCGTAACGCACGGAACGCCGGATCAGGCGGCGCAGAACGTAGTTGGCGCCGACGTTGCCGGGCTTGACGCCGCCTTTGGGGTCGCCGAGGATGAAGACCGATGTGCGCATGTGGTCCGCTATGATGCGTTCGGCGCGCGTCGCACTCTCCGGGTTTTCGGGAAGCACAGTGGAAAGTTCCTTGATCTTGGCCATGAGGGGCGCGAACAGCTCGGTGTCATAGACCGTGGCGTATCCGCTCAGCATGCAGATGGTGCGCTCGACGCCCATGCCGGTGTCGACGTTGTGTTGTTTGAGCGGCTCGTAGGCGCCGCCGGCGGTTTTGTTGTACTGCATGAAGACATCGTTCCAGATCTCGACATATTTACCGCAATGGCATCCGGGGCGACAATCGGCGCCGCAGGCGGGCTGCCCGTTGTCGATGAACATCTCGGTGTCGGGACCGCAAGGCCCGGTTGCGCCGGCCGGCCCCCACCAGTTGTCCTCTTTCGGCAGGGCGTGAATGCGCGAGTCCGGGATGCCGAGACCGCGCCAGATCGCGGCGGACTCGTCATCGCGCGGTATGTTGTCCGCGCCCTGGAAGACCGTGACGCTGATCTGCTCCGGAGCGAAGCCAAGATGGCGGGTGAGGAACTCGAACGACCACTCGATCGCCTCCTTTTTGAAATAGTCGCCGAGCGACCAGTTACCGAGCATCTCGAAGAAGGTGAGGTGGCAGGTGTCGCCGACGGCGTCGATGTCGCCGGTGCGGACGCATTTCTGCACGTCTGTCAGTCGTGTTCCGGACGGGTGTTTCTCGCCGAGCAGGTAAGGCACGAGCGGGTGCATGCCCGCGGTGGTGAAGAGCACGGTCGGATCGTTCTCGGGGATCAGAGAAGCGCCGGAGATGATCTTGTGGCCTTTTGATTCAAAAAACTTCAGGTACTTGTCGCGCAGTTGGTCAGCAGTCAGTTGCATGTGAGGGTTGATTCCTTATTAAATTTGCCATGTTGTGCCTGTAAGTTCAACGGAATGTCACAATCATGCAAAGGGGTTGGGCATGCAAGAGCCGCATAAATATCCGTCCTTCCCGTGAGAATACCCGCCGTCTGAAAGCCGGATCACCTTGCCGCATTTGGCGCATGTCGTCGGCATATAGGCGGGAGGGTCGGGGAGTTTTTCCCAGTTGTATTCATTCGTTCCGTACCAGACAAACATTTCCAACTCGTCCTTAAAGTCATCCCTGCATTTCGGACAGGTTTTCCAGTCGCCCTTGTGTCCGTTGTCATAGTGATAGGCGCACAGGGTGAAGCGGCGATGGTTACGGTGACAACTGTTGCGGGCATAGGAGAAAAGTTGGTATTTATGCTCGTCGTCGCAAATCCATCTGCCGCAACATTCCGTCTTCACCAGTTTGGTGCGCTTGCCGCAGATGAAACATCGGTAGGCGGGGTCTTTGCGAGCCTCCCGCGCGGCAGCCCTTTTTGCTTTGGCGCGTTCAGAGGCTCGCTTTGCTTTACGCTCATCTGCTTCTGAGCGCGGGAAACTGGCGCTGAAATCTATGGCATCAGGGACGAAATCCTCGAACTCCTGAACGATCCGGTCGACCACATCCATCTGCCGCGCCTTTGGCACAGTGAATTCCGCGACCAGCGTCCTGCTGTCGCCTTTAGCGGTGAAGACGGACACGGAAGCCTTGTCATCCGTGCGCGAGGAAGCGCTGGACCGCATGGCATCACTATGCCTGTTCGCGGGCTCTACACTGAGCGTCACGTAAACGCGGACTTTCATGCTGGCCATATAATCTCCTCAAGTTTTATTGAAATATAGGCTTTTCGTTAAGGCGAAAACTTCTTATTCCGCCGCCGCGCCTGCAGCGGTTTTTGCGGCTTTGCCGATGGCGGGGGCGGGTTCGGCTTTGATCTTGGCGATGATCTGCTCGACGGTCTCGGGGTGGGCGCGCAGGAATTCTGTGGCTGCGATGGCGCCCTGTCCGAGCTGCTCGCTGTCGAAGCTGATCCAAGAGCCGCGTTTCGTGACGATATTGCGCGCGATGGCGGCGTCCATCACCGATCCTTCCCAGGATATGCCGCGAGCGTAGAGGATGTCGAACTCCGCCTCGGTGAAAGGCGGCGCGACTTTGTTTTTGACCACTTTGACGCGTGTGCGGTTGCCGATCACCGCGCCGGTGGGGTCTTTGATCGCGCCTATGCGCTGCACGTTGAGGCGCACCGATGAGTAGAACTTGAGCGCCTTGCCGCCCGGGGTGGTTTCGGGATTGCCGAACATGATGCCGATCTTGTCGCGCACCTGGTTGGTGAAGATGCAGAGGGTCTTGGTCTGGGAGATTGCGCTGGTCAGTTTGCGCATGGCCTGCGACATCAGGCGCGCCTGCAAGCCCATGTGGGAGTCTCCCATGTTGCCGTCCAGCTCCGCCTGCGGCGCGAGCGCGGCCACGGAGTCGACCACCACCACGTCCAGAGCGCCGCTCTTGACCAGTTGCTCGGTAATGGTGAGGGCCTCTTCGCCGGAGTTGGGCTGGGAAACCAGAAGGTCGTCAAGGTTCACGCCGATGCGGCGGGCGTAGTTCGGGTCCATCGCGTGCTCGGCGTCCACGAAGGCGGCCAGTCCGCCGTTCTTCTGGGCGTTGGCGATCACATGCAGCGCCAGTGTGGTTTTGCCGGACGCCTCCTGGCCGTAGATTTCAACGACCCGTCCGCGCGGCAGTCCGCCCACGCCGAGCGCGAGATTGAGCGAAAAGGCTCCGGTGGAAATCACTGCGATGTCTTTAGATGCCTCGGCGTCGCCCATGCGCATGATGGCCGAGTCGCCGAATTCTTTCCGGATTTGGCTAAGCACCGCGTCAAGTTGTGTGTTGCTGTTCTTTTTCTCGGCCATGATGTTCTCCTGTTGCAAACGGGGCAAGATGTGGTTAAATGAAATTAATGATAGCAAAAAAGCCCTGCCGTAAGGGAGTGTTTTCTTGCCGCCGCGGCGGCGCAGCGGTCATGAGGACAGCGCTTCCCTGACTTTTTGCTCCAAATCCTCACGTGTGAAGGGCTTTTCCAGAAAGTTTGTGTTATTATTTATTACTCCGTGTCTGGCAATAATATCGGCGGTGTAAGCTGACATGAAAAGTTTCTTGGTGCCGGGCATCTCGCTCCCGATCACATCTGACAGTTCCAGCCCGCTCATTTCCGGCATCACGACATCTGTGAGCAGCAGGTGGATGGTTCCCTTGTGCTGGCGGGCAATGGTTAAAGCCTTTTGCGGATGGTTGGCCGCCAGCACATTATAGCCGTCCTTCTGCAAGAGTATTTTTGTTAGCTCCAGCACGGCCGGCTCGTCTTCGACCAGCAGGATGGTTGTTTCGGAATGCGGCCGCCCGGCGATGTCCGGCGCGGAAACCGCAGCAACGGTGGTTGGGGGGGCTTTTCCCTGACTGTGGTGGCGCGGCAGATAAATCTTGAACACAGAACCTTGGCCGGCAAGGCTTTCAACAGTGATGTGCCCTTTGTTCTGCTTGACGATGCCGTATACGGTTGGAAGGCCGAGCCCGCTTTTAATGTCGTTCGGTTTGGTCGAGAAGAACGGATCGAAAATCTGCGCCTGGACTGCTTGATCCATGCCGCACCCGTTGTCGCTGACGCTGAACAGCACGTAATCGCCCGAGTTGCGGACGCCGGTCGCGCCTTGCGTCACAAAGGGGTGTTTGACATTGCTGGTGGAGATCACGATCTTGCCTTTGCCGCTTATGGCGTCGCGCGCGTTGATCACAAGATTGACAAGAATCTGGTCGATTTGCGCCGGATCAATCCATAGGCGCCAGATGTCATCGCCGGGGGCCCACTCAAGCTCAATCTGCTCACCGATGGAATGCCGCAAAGTTTCCATCGAATCCGATATGGCCTGATTCAGGTCGATCTCTCGCGGCGTGACCGACTGCTTGCTGGCGCAGCCCAAAAGCTGCTTGACGATTTTGCCGGCGTGTTTGCCTGCTTTGATTATCTCCGACATGTGCGTCTGTTCCGGAGAATTCTGCCCAATGGATTCTTGAAGGATTTCCGCATTACCGAGAATGATCGCCAGCATGTTGTTAAAATCATGCGCGATTCCGCCGGCCAAGCGTCCGATGGCCTCGAGTTTCTGCACCTGATGGATCTGCTCCTGCAGCTTGATCTGTTCGGCGGCTGCCAGTTTGCGTTCGTTGATGTCTTGTATGATGCCTTCGATCATGGTCACGGACTTGTTGTCTTTGTCGAAAACGGCGCATCCCCGTTCCCACACCCATTTTTCCGTGCCGTCGGCGGCGATGATTCTGTACTCCAGAGTGAAAGGCGCGCGCCGCTTGATCATGCCGTCAATCTCATCCCACACGGCTTGGCGGTCATCCGGATGGATGAGGTCGAAATACGACAATTTGCGGTTCTCGATAAGGTCGGATGTCTCATAACCGGTCAAGTCCTTGCATCCCCGCGAAAGGAACACCATTGTCCAATATGTGTCATAACGGCAACGGTAGGCCATGCCCGGCAGGTTGTTAAGCAAAGTGGAGAGCATCCGCTCGCTGTCGGCGAGCGCCTTCTGGGCCGCGCGCTCGTCGGACTGATCCCTGAATACCAACACCACGCCTGTGATGTCGCCTTTTTCATCGTGTATTGGCGCGCCGCTGTCAGCGATGGGGTGCTCCTCGCCATTCCTCGATATGAGCAGGGTGTGGTTGGCCAGTCCGACGATCTGGCCTTCCCGCAGCACGCGGTGAGCGGGATTGCCGACCGGTTCTTTGGTAGACTCGTTGACGATTCTGAACACCTCGTCCAGCAGCATCCCCGCGGCTTCTTTCTCGGTCCAGCCGGTGAGTTTTTCCGCCACGGGATTCATCTGGTTCACATGGCCCTGCGAGTCTGTGGTTATGACCGCGTCCCCGATGCTGTACAGGATGGCGCGGAATTGTTCGTTGAACAGGCGCCGGGCCTGTTCGTTATCAAAGAGCGTGTGGTACATCTCGGCCTTTCTGGCTCGGTTCTCCAGCGCATACGCTATCACTATGACAATCATGCCCAGCAGGACAAACCCGCATATGACCAAAGTGTTTCTGCGCAGGTGCGCCAGAATCTCGGCTTTGTCGATCTTGGTCACGATGAACCAGTCCGAATCCGGAACCATGCGCACGTCAGCCAGCACCGGGTTGCCGCGGTAGTCTGAACTTTGAATGATGCCCCGCTTACCCCTGACAGCCTGCACGGCCGGCAAATGGACTTGAGTCAGCGGGAAGCGCAGATCGAAGTCTCCGCCGGCCTTGCCCCGTATTTTGTTGAGAAAAAGCACACAGTCGCCGTCCTTGCGTACCAGCAGTGTCTCGGCCGTGTCGCTGGCGCCCGGCCATGATTCCATCAGCGGCTGTATGTGCGAGGATGCCGCGGTCTGCAAGACAAGGACAGCGGCAAGCTGGCCTGTGCCGGTGAAAACAGGAGCGGCGCAGTCGATGTGCAAGGAACCGTCCGCGCTTTGATAAAAATCAGAAAGGGTCGACCGGCGTGTGGCAACGGCCTCGCCCACAGCCTGACGAGAAGCGGTCGACAAAGGCTGCGCCGGATCATGCGCGGAGTCCAAAACTTCACAAGCGGCAGAAACCAACAGGGCATTGTGATACAATCCGTCCTTGCAGTTAAGCTTTAGCATTATCGACAGGTCGGACTTGTCGGCGTTTTCAATGGCTCTGACCAGTGTCGGGCCGCGCACGAAGCGTGACGCGTCAGCCAGGCGTTCGGATCGCCATGATGCCGCCTGACCTGCCTTGAGCGTTCCGACGGACTTTAAATCTTGTGACCAGAACTCGAAAACGCGATCACTTTCGGCGCGGTATTGCATGTAGCCAAGAAAAGCTATTAGCGCGGCTGATGCGGCAAACGACAAACGCCAGAGATCCCGCCGCATATGTGAGCCGGAAAGTTTTTTATCCATATCTCACCTCGATTCCGATCACGCGTTTCCAGCAATGTTTAATCGTTTTTTGCGTATCACAAATTATGCATTTGCACCAGACTTCTTGCCAAAATTGGTGTTTCAATGTCATGGACGCCCGAGCGCGGCCTCGATCCTCTGATGCAAGCGGCGGGAGAAGTCGTCAAGCTTGTCGTTCGACCATGCGGTGACAAGGTTCTGCCGTGTTTCCAGGGACAGTTTTTTTTCTTGG
>JAQWAM010000078.1 GCA_028707675.1 Kiritimatiellia bacterium
GGAGAAACTTTCTCGGGCGAAATTATCAAGCCAGCCGGCGTGTTGTCCGGCGACGGGACTGTCTAAGCCCTGCACGGTCTTGAGATAATTGTCTCGGGGCAGTTTGTTGATGCAGGCTGAGACAGCTTCAGGCACGGGCGCGTTTTCGCGGGCGTTTATGCGGCTTTCCAGCACGGCTTTGATTCGAGGCCAATGATCCACGAAAGCCTGTTGCTCTATAGCTGCGGCGTCTGCTTTTTGCAGTGAAAGCGAGAGCCTGACCTTGTCGGCCAGATCCGCCAGGCGAATGACGCGTTCGGCTAGAATCTGTGACAGCCGCTGCCGCGCGCCTGCATGGCAGGCAGCGCGGAAAGGGTCGCCGCGCATGAACCTGCCGCGGAATACCCGGTACCAGAGATCCAGCGCCATGATGTTGCCGATGTAAGTTAAATTATTGGTCAGAACCCTGCCGATTCCGCAGTAAACGCGCGGGTCATAAGGGATGCTCAGGTTGCCGCGCACCGGACTCTTTGCCACGAGGCGGCTCGGCTCTCTGATGTCGCCGCGCCAGATCTGTCCGGCCGGAATCACCGTGCCGTAGGCGATGGCGCAGGGGCCGACCAACCCGCCCTGCCCGCCGAGAAAGATCGGCGGCTGGTCGAGCATGACGCCGCGCGGCACATCGCCGATCAGCGAGGCCGTGGCCTTGTCCTGATGGGGCGTGAAGTTAAAATGTATGTAGGATGAGCCGACCTCGGAGTGGTTCTTGCGGCCCGTCCCGCCCGCGAGCAGGCAGTCGCAGAGGTTGATCAGACTGCCGGCCGTGGCCCAGGGCATGAATACCGTCTGCTTCACCCCGACGCAGTGGGCGATCGAAGACTCTTCCTCGAACAGGCAGCCGGGACGGACGTGCGCGCCGCTGCCGGCCTTGAAGCCGTCCAAAAAAGTCGAGCTTTCGAAAAAGCCTCCAGCCAGTTCCACTCCTTTACCCAGTTGGCAGTCATTCACGGTAGCAGGTGTCTCGCGGCCGATCACGCAGTCGGGCCCGATGGAGAGATTGTTGCCGCTCAGGCGGCAGCCGGGATGGACGGTGACGCCCGGCGCGATGTTTTCGGGCGCTACGTCGGGCGCGACGCAGACGGTTTCCGGAAGGGGAAAGATAACTCCGCGGGACTGAAGCTGCTGAAGGATGGATGGCGTCATTTTTTCAACTTTCAACTCTCAAGTATAATCCATTAAGACTTGGAATTCATTCGCAACTCTCCCCGCTTGAGCGTTGAGAGTTGGGCGTTGAGCGTTTCTTCTCCCTCTTGCCTCACACGCCCAGCCCTTCGGCCACGGCTTGGGTGAGTTTCGCGATCCAGCTTTCTACCATGGCAGACTCACGGGCTTCTACCAGCAGACGGATTTTAGGCTCCGTGCCCGAGTAGCGCACGATCACGCGACCGCGGTCCTTCAGTTCGGCCTCGCATGCCTGTATGGCGTCTGCCAGAACCGGAACCTCGTTGACAGGCTTCTTCTCTTTAACGCGGAGGCTGACCAGTTGCTGCGGGTATTCGGTCATGCAGTCGGCGAGTTCGGCGATGGTCTTGCCCTCCTGTTTCATGATACGCAGCACCTGCAGGGCGCTGATGATGCCGTCGCCGGTGGTGGCGTGGCGGTGAAAGATCAGGTGGCCTGACTTCTCGCCGCCCAACGAATAACCGTGCTTGCGCATGGCGTCTATGACGTATCGGTCGCCGACATCCGTGACCTCGACCTTGATATTGTGTTTACGCATGGCGTCATGCAGCCCGAGGTTGCTCATGCTTGTGACCACCAGGGTGTCGCGGGTGAGCAGGCCATGTTTCTTGAAGGCGACGGCGCAGGCCGCAAGAATTCGGTCGCCGTCCACTATGCGGCCTTCGGCGTCGGAGAAGATCACGCGGTCGGCGTCGCCGTCGAGCGCGATCCCGATATCAGCGCCCTGTTCTTTGGTCATGCGCGCGACGACTTCTGGGTGCATGGCGCCGCACCCGGCATTTATGTTCAGGCCGTCCGGCGTGACGCCGGTCTTGATGACCGTGGCGCCCAGTTCCCTGAAGATCCACGGGCCTATGTCGTACGCCGCGCCGTTGGCGCAGTCCATGACTACCTTAAAGCCGCTCAATTTTTCATTGCCGACGGTGCTTTTCGCGAATTCGATATAGCGGCCGCGGGCGTCGTCAAGCCGGTAGGCCTTGCCGAGCTGGTCGCTGCGTATGTCGTCGGTCTTAAGATCGTCATTGAGGATAAGGCGTGTGATCTCATCTTCTTCGCAATCCTCCAGTTTATACCCTTGCGGGCTGAATATCTTGATCCCGTTGTCGTCGTACGGGTTGTGCGATGCCGTCAGCATGATGCCCACATCGGCGGCAAGCGAGCGCGTCAGGTGCGCGATTGCAGGGGTCGGCACGGGGCCGACCAGAAAAACGTCGCAGCCAGAGGCGACCAAGCCGCTGGTCAAGGCTGTCTCCAGCATGTAACCGGAAAGGCGCGTGTCTTTGCCGATGACCGCCCGGGCGCTGCCATAGCCTTCCGCGTGGATTTTTTTGCCCAGAGCTTTGCCCAGTTTAAGCGCCAAATCCGAATTTACCGGATACCGGTTTGCCTGCCCTCTGATGCCGTCCGTTCCAAAAAGTCTCATAATATTTACGCTCTCTGAAAAACCGTTCAAATGGGGCACTATTATTGACGAAAACCCGTAAACCGCAAGAAAAAGCAAATAAGATGAAATTTTCGCAGGTGCTGAAAAGCTGTCGCAAATCATTAGCGTCGCATAGGACACTTAGGTTGCAAGGGGGGGTAGGTTGTAAGGTTAAACGCGCCCGATACCGCCGCGCGTAGCGCGGGGCAACCCCGCTCGAGCTTTTTGCTGCGCCACAGAAACGGGAAGCCGCGGCACTGCGCGGGTTTGACCGGCTGGATTCTGCAGGTGTTGCCAGCCTGTAAAAAAACGCATCTGCCGTCATGCTCTTCTGTCAGCGATAAAGCTTTGCGGTCTAGCGTGACCCGTGTGTATTTCTCTGTGAACGCATAAGTGTCCAAGCCCAGAAACGCGGCGATGGCCTCCGCCTCGCCGGGCTCGAGAGCCACATATCCCGGCACCCGGCAGCAGGCGCCGCAGCGAAGGCAAGTGAAAGAATTGGGATCAATCAGGGTTTTCATTTTTATAGCATCCTTAGGGATGCCGGAATTGAGGTTATTAGGTTGATAGGGGATTATGGTTTCACTTGAAACGCGCTTGGCAGTTAGTAAGTCTGTGACCATGAAAAACATGAGAATTCATGAAACGTAACGTGGCATTCAGCGCTTCGGGATGCCGGTGACGATCTCTTTCTGGGCCTGTTTCTCGCGCAGTCCGCGCGTAACCCGAATCGGTTTGCCGGTGAAGGGGTCGATGCCGGTATAGTACATCGCGGTTGACCAGGTGGACGGGGTGGGGGTGAATATCTGTACCTGCTCCGGCTTTAGGCGCAGCGTATTCTGCGCGAAACTTTTGAGTTTGAGCATGTCGTCGTCGGTGCAGCCCGGATGAGCCGCGATGAAGTAGTAGGTCATGAACTGTTTCAGGCCGTGAATGCGATTTAGGTCGTCGAAAGCCTTCTTGAACTTGATCAGCGAGGCCGTGCCCGGTTTGCCCATGGCTTCGAGCACTCTTGGCGCGCAGTGTTCCGGGGCGAGCTTGATCTGCCCGGAGACGTGGCGCGTGACGATGGTCTCGACATACTTCTCGCCGTGCTTGGTGTCGGCCGCTATCAGATCGGGACGTATGCCGGAAGCCACGAAGATTTTGCGGACGCCCGGCAGGTGGCGCAGTTTGGTCAACAGGTCAATCTGGGCGCTGTGGTCGGGCTTGAGCGACGGGCAGCATGCGGGGAAGAGGCAGCGGCGGCCGGCGCAGCCGCCGGTTTTAGTCATGCGGCGGCACGCGAACCCGTACATGTTTGCTGTCGGTCCTCCGACATCATGGACGATTCCGGTGAATTTGGGGTGGCGGGTCATGCGCTTGGCCTCTGTCAGGATTGAAGCCTCGCTGCGGCTGACCACGGCGCGCCCCTGATGCATCGAGATCGAACAGAAGTTGCATTCGCCGTAGCAGCCGCGGTGGGTGGTGAGCGAAAAACGTATTGTTTCCAAGGCTCGGACTTTGCCCTGCCGCGCGTGGACAGGATGGGTGTCGAGCATATACGGCAACTCGTGCGCCGCGTCAAGCTCTGCCGCCGTGAGCGGGTGAGCGGGCGGGTTGTGTACCAGCAGACGGGTATCCACCCGCTGCAGCAAAGCGCGCGCTGTGTAGGGCGACTGGTTGGCGGCAAAGGCGCGGAACATTTCAAGGAACGCCTGAAAGCCGGGAGTGGTGCGGGCCGCGACTGTTTTATAATCAGGCAGCGTGACCGCGCCGTCAGGCAGAGTGGTGCTGTCGGCCGGGGCGGCATAGCACAGGCCGCGCAGGGCGCGCCAATCGCGCCCGTCGCGCAACGCGCGCGCGATGCCAGTTACGGTGTGCTCGGCCATGCCGTAGACCAGAATGTCGGCCTTGGCGTCGAACAGCAGCGGCCGCCGCACCGAATCGGACCAGTAATCATAATGCGCGATGCGGCGCAGGCTGGCTTCGATGCCGCCGATCACCAGGGGCTTGCATGGTTTGAAAGCCGACCTGATCAGATTGCAGTAAGCGATCACCGCGCGGTCCGGACGGGCGTTATTGATGCCGCCGGGCGTGAAATCGTCCTGCATGCGTTTCTTGCCGTTGGCGGTACGGTTGGCCACCATAGAGTCGACACAACCGCCGGATACGCCCCAGAAAAGTCGCGGCTGGCCCAAGCGCCGGATGTCGTCATGCGTGTCAAGCGCCGGTTGCGGAATTATGGCCACGCGGAAGCCGGCGGCTGTAAGCACCCTGCCGATCACGGCAACGCCAGAGAAAGGCGAGTCGATATAGGCATCTCCGGAAACAAGAATCACGTCCGGCGCGTCCCATCCCAGCCGTTCGATCTCATCGGGTGTGCATGGTAAGAACATGGTATGGAGGGGATGCGTTAAAGCCGGGCAGTCACTTGGCGGGCGCGACCGCGAGCCGCAGGAAGGTCGCGGTTTGCGCGCCCGGTTCGAGGTGCCGCAGCAGGCCGCGTTCGGCCATGCGGGACTGGCCTTCGGGGTAACAATTGGCCGGTTCGAGTCCCATGACGTATTCGCCCTGTCCCATCATCTTCCACTGGACGAGATGGGGTAGTTCGGCCACGCGGTATGACACCTCAAGCTGCAACCCCAGACGTTTGTTCACCACGCGCATCGCGGCCAGCCCCTGATTGTCCGCGGGCAGGTCGTGGTAAAACACCTGTTCGGCGAATCCGGGCACCGGCGCCGAGGACTGGTTCCATGCCGCGATGCCTGAGGCGGCGCGCTCGGTTTGCGGCGTGATTTTGTGCTCAGGCGCTTCCAGCGTCACGCCCTCGTCGATCAGCGGCCATCCGAGGTTGATATGGTAGAGCAGCATGAACGGCGCCGGCGCGAAGCCCTGATTCTCGACCGTGTCGCGCACGGTGATGGAGTTGTCGCCCAGCGCGGTGGATATTTCACGTGTACACACCATTTTTTCGCCGAAGACCCGGCTTTGGCGCATGCGCCCGCAGGCGCGCAGCGTGTAAGCCGCGCCATCCTCCGACCAGGCCGCGGCGGTGTTGACCTCCTCGGCAGGTATGTGGCTGATGCGCCCGTGCAGGCCGTGGCTTTCGCCGTCACGCTCATTAGGGCCGCCGACATTGGCGAGGCCGCAGCCGGTCAGCAGGCCGCCGTCCCACGTGCGCAGCCATTCGATGCCGTCCTCGTTGTAAAAGTGCGGCGCCACGTCGCCGTTGCAGGAGAGCCACGCCAGACTTACGCCTTTGTAAGATGCCTGCGCGATGTCCATGCCGCGATCCGGCAAGACGCTGAAGGCGAGTCCGCTGCCGTTGTTAAAATCCAGAGAGCGCATGCCGCGCCCCTTGCCGTCCTCGTAAGTCAGGCGTCGGATCGAGGCGAGCTGCTCCATCCGGCCCACGCGGGGAGCGACTTGAGATTTTTTGAAAGTATTCATGCGCATAAGATAACGCAGCGCGGGCCGCCGGTCAAACGGAATGCGAATTGGGGTGCGATTCAACTAAGTTGAATCCGCACCCCAGTTAAGAGTTTAGAGGTAATACCTTGAAGCCATTAATACCAAGCGCTCAAATTAATTGTCAAGGGCGATTGGCCGGGAGCCTGGCCAAGCAAGTTGTCCTGCGCGTCATAAATGCTCAATACGCGTTCTGTGTCCGCGGCGGTCAACTCCTGTTTGAAGCTGAAGGAGTTGCCTGCCAGACAAACGTTACGCAGAGTGAAAGCGAGTTTTGAGAAAGGATCGAAAGTCAAAGTGTCCAAATCGTCCGCAAGCCTGATGCCGCACCAATATGAGAAGAACGGGTCAAGCCAAGAGCTGTGAAAATAATCGGACGGGCGGCCTAGCCTCGCGCCGTCGTTAGGCCGGTGATGTT
>JAQWAM010000079.1 GCA_028707675.1 Kiritimatiellia bacterium
TGCCAGGCACGAATCGTGTGTGATGGCGAAGTTTACGAGCCGGCGCAATACATGCAAACGCCTTGGACCGAGACGGTGCCGATCAAGGTCGAAGGCCAGCCTGCGGGCTTTGTTGAAGTGTCTTATGTAAGTGAGGTGCCAACGGCTGGCGAGGGCGTTTTTCTGCAGAAAGAGCGCAAGCTGATCCGTACCATCGCCGAGCGCATCGGGCAGACGGTCTTTCACCGCAAGCTCGAGAAGCTGTTGCGCGAGTGGGAGGCCGCCAACCGCTCGCTGGCGGACGACAAGCACGGCCGCGAGTGGATGGTGATTTTGGACCTGTTGCGACGCACCGACGAAAAGCTGTACCTGTACACGTCGCGCAAAATGCTGTATCACCTTTTCTGGAGCGGAGTCAAAGAGTCACGTCAGGTTCTTAATCTTTTCGGCACAGATTTTACGCTGACCCAGTCAGACGGCACAGGTGATTCCAACAGCCCCAGTCAGAAGCAGTCGCGCGAGAGCATTCTGGCGGTCAGCGATCAGGTGTTCACGATCGCGGCTCGCCATTTGAGCGACAACGAGATACTCGACTGTCTGCACAAATGGATCAAAGAGAACAAGCTGAGTTTTCTGATCAAGACGGTGGACAGCGCCAGCACGCCTTTCAGCGCTGTGCTGGATGCGATTATGCGTTATCGGAGTCTTGCCAGCGGCGAGATTGCGCTGGATCAGCCGACCGAAAAATGGTTGCGGGTCTCGCTCATCAGGCGCTTTTTTGCCGACAATATCGAGTTCATAAACCTGGCCAAACGACATCTTGAGGTTTCTGACTTCTTTGAGCTGGCGACCCACATAATCCACCCTTCCGGCAGTAACGGGCATCTGGGCGGCAAGAGCACCGGACTGTTCCTGGCGTGGCACATACTGCGCAGGGCGGCGGAAAGGGACACGGCGCTTGCGGGCATCAAGACTCCCAAGACTTGGTACATGACGGCGGATTGCCTGACAGAGTTTCTGCGTTACAACGATCTTGAGGATGTGAACGAGCAGAAGTACAAGGATATCGAGCAGATCCGCATTGAATACCCTAACATCATACAGCTTTTCAAACATGCCCGTTTCCCTTCCGAAATGGCCAAGGGGATATCGATGGCGCTGGATGATTTTGGCGACAATCCGATTATCGTCAGGAGCTCGAGCCTTTTGGAAGACCGGGCCGGCACGGCCTTTTCCGGCAAGTATAAAAGTCTTTTTCTGTCTAATCAGGGCAGCAAGCAAGAGCGGCTGGAAAATCTGCTGGACGCGATCGCGGAGATTTACGCTTCTGTTTTCGGTTCTGATCCGATCCTGTACCGCGCCGAGCACGGTCTGCTGGATTTTCATGAAGAGATGGGCATCATGATCCAAGAGGTGGTCGGCGCGCGTGTGGGGCCATATCTGCTGCCGGTATTCGCGGGCGTGGCTTTCAGCAGCAATGAGTTCCGATGGTCGCCCAGACTCAAGCGCGATGACGGTCTGATCCGTCTGGTGCCGGGACTGGGCACCCGGGCAGTCGACCGCGTCAGTGACGACTACCCCGTGTTGCTTTCGCCCGGGCAACCCGCACTGCGGGTGAACGCAACGGCGGACGAGGTGCGGCATTATTCTCCGGCGTATGTAGACCTGATCAATATGGATTCCAGATGTTTTGAAACAGTGCAGGTGAGCCGTTTGCTGCGCGACTACGGCCAGGAGATGCCGCAGTGGGATCAGTTGGTGTCCGTGTACAGGGACGGCAATGTCTGCCGCCCCTCCAAGATCGAAACGGATTTGCGCAGTGACGAGCTGATTGTGACCTTTGACGGTTTGATAACGCGCACGGATTTCGTAAAACGGATGCGCGCGATCCTGCTGACACTGCAGGACGGTCTGGGCACGGCGGTCGACATCGAGTTCGCATCTGACGGTTCCGGTTTCCACCTCCTGCAGTGCCGCCCGCAATACACGGAAAAAGATGTCGCGCCCAGCGCCATACCGCAGGACATCCAATCCGGCAAGCTGCTGTTCACGGCTAACCGTTTCATTTCCAACGGACGTGTGCCTGACATCTCGCACATCGTTTACGTTTCGCCGGAAAAGTATGCGGAGCAGGGCAGTGTTGACGCCTTGGTCGATATCGGCAGGGCTGTCAGCCGACTCAACGCTCTGTTGCCAAAAAGGCGTTTTATCCTGATGGGGCCGGGGCGCTGGGGCAGCCGCGGCGATATCAAGCAGGGTGTTCAGGTCACGTATTCGGATATCTGCAACACGGCTGTGCTGATAGAAATCGCGCGCAAGAAAGGTTCGTACTCGCCGGAGCTTTCATTCGGCACACATTTTTTTCAGGACATGGTGGAGGCAGGCATACGCTACATACCGCTATATCCTGACGACGTTTCAGTGGTGTTCAACGAGCGTTTCCTGAACAGCTCGCACAACATTCTGGCCGGTGTGCTGCCTGAGTATGAACATCTTGCGGACGTGGTCAAAGTTATTGACGTTCCGGGCAGCGAGAACGGCGACATCCTGCGGATACTGATGAACGCCGATTTGGGCGATGCGGTCGGGTTCGTTGCCGAGCCTGCTGTTACCGAGGAAGCGCCGCCTGTAACTGCGCCGATGGCGGACACACGGGTGGTCGAGGATTTCTGGCGTTGGCGTCTGCGGATGGCCGAGCAACTTGCGCGCCGCATGATCCCCGAACGCTTCGGTGTGCAGGCTCTGTATCTTTTCGGATCGACGTCAAACGCCACGGCCGGACCGGGCAGTGACATCGACCTGCTGGTGCATTTTAACGGTACGCCGGAGCAGCGCCAAGAGCTGATGTTATGGCTGGAGGGGTGGAGTTTGAGCCTTGCGGAGCAGAATTACCTGCGTACCGGCTACACGTCTGAAGGGCTGCTTGACGTCCATGTGATAACGGACGAGGATATCGCCAGACGCACGAGCTATGCCGTCAAGATCGACGCGGTCACCGATCCGGCATGGCGGCTGCCCCTGCCGGGCAAAGATGAGAGATAGGCAAGCCCGCCGCCCGGCTGGGCCGGGCGAAAACGAGAGGGTAACTTCGGTGTGTGAGTGTGTAGGTGTGTGAGGTAGGGACGCCTCCCCGAGGCGTCCGCGGCGGTTTCGGGGAAACCGCCCTACCTTCAGTGTGACAAAATGGACAAGTTATAGGTAAGCATGAGAACGGCTATTTTTGACTTGGACGGCACATTGGCGGATACGCTGGCGGATCTGGCGCTGTCGCTGAACCTAACGCGCGCCGAATTCGGGTTTGCGCCGCTGACCGTCCGCGAGGTCGCCGCCTGTGTGGGCGAGGGGGCGCGCGTGATGGTCGCGCGCGCCGTGCCGGATGTGCCGGAGGCTATCGACCGGCTGCTGTCGATTCAGCGTGTACACTATCGCGCGCATCTTCTTGACAACACTGTGTTATACCCCGGGGTGAAGGATACTTTGGATGAGCTGAAGTCGGCCGGGTGGTCTTTGGCGGTGGTTACCAACAAACCGTCTGCGGTGACCTTTCCGATTCTTGAGGGGCTGGGGATACTGTCCCTGTTTGAGGCTGTGGTCGGCGGCGGGGACTGTCCTGAACTTAAGCCCGACCCCGCGCCTCTGCTGCTGGCGGCGCGGCGGATGGGCAAGACGCTCGATGCCGAGGACTGGATCGCGGGCGACCATTACACTGATCTGAAGGCCGGGCGTCTGGCCGGGATTAAAAGATGTTTCTGCCGCTACGGCTTTGGCGAGGCGCGCGGCGAGGCATATGATCTGGCGGTCGACCGGCTGGACGGGCTGCCGGGCGCGCTTCAGTCGCAGTCCGTCAAATAGAAAAGACACCGTAGGTTTTTTTGAGGCGTTGACGATCCGTCAAATACTGGACACCGAGGGAGACCTAAGACGAGGGGGTTGCTCAATGACATGAAGGGTTGCCGGGTTCCGCGCCCTGTCCAGACGGTATTCCGGCGGGACAGGGCGCGGAACCCGGGCGGTCTTCCCTTACGCCTCGCGCCTTGCTATCGCGTCCTGCTTGCGCAGGATCAGCGCATGTCGGCGGCGGATGTCCTCAAGTAGGCGGATCGGGTTGGTCCTTTCGCGCAGCGCGGTGAGACGCCGGATCGCGGCGGGGTCCGCGTGTTCCGACGCAGCCACCCTGTCGAGCGGGGTGGCGGGTTTGTCGTACCGCTTGGAGAACCCGTGCGCGTCCGGCCTCTTCGTTTTGGAGACGATGCGCTTGCAGGGGCGGAAGAGGTTGTTGTACAGCGATATCTTAGCGCACAGGACATCCATATCCTTTTTGAGTTCGAGGCGGTCGATGCGTCCGTAGCCGAAGTACTCGCGGACGACGGAGGCGTTCTTCTGCTCCACGCGGGCGTTGTCGTTCTTGTTCCCGGGGCGGGAGCGGGTGAAGGCGAGGGGGCGGGCACGGTCCCGCGCGTAGCCGAGCACGTGGGCGTTGATGAACTCCAGCCCGCTGTCCGAGTGCATGGCCGTGAGCGGGAACGGGAACGCGGCCTCGGCGTCGGCGAGGCCCTCCTTGGTCGCGGCGGCGCCGCGGTTCCAGACGCAGCGCAGCTCCGTCCACTGCGTCAGGCGGTCTGTGACCGTGAGGCCCCAGAAGAAATTGCCGCTCATGTCGCCCCCGCAGAACGCGACCGTGTCGACCTGCGTGTCGCCGGGGGCGGCAGGCGGCAGCGCCTCGCCCGGGACGCATGGGACGCTTGAGGTCAGAGCGTTCGCCCCGCTGCGGCGGTTGCGGCGGCGCGGGGCCTCGCGCGGGCATTTGCGAAGGACACGCTCCATCGTCGACGCGCTCATGCGCAGAACCTGCGCCGCCGCATCCTCCCCGACGTGCTCAAGCTCGCGCAGCGCGGCCATCTGGCGGCCCGCCACGATCGCGAGGTACTGTGGCGTCATGCGCCCCGACGCACGCCACAGACGCAGGAACAGCGCCTCCGCCTCGGGCGTGTACGTCTTCCCGCGCCCCTTGTGCTCGCGGTATCTCCGGCTGCCGGTGAGCAGCCGGATGGCGTACTTGCGGTCGGCGCCAGTGACCTGACAGAAGTCGTCGATCGCGGCGCTCTTGGTTTTCTTATTCTGCAGTCCCGAATACGAGCGGCGTTTCGCGCCGACGTATTCCATCGTGGCTTTCCGTGACATCTCGTTTCTCATAGATGCCGATTCTACCACGGTGTCCAACATTTGACGGATGCGCTCGATTTCTGGACACCGCGATTTCGGCTACGGTGTCCATGACTATGACATACCGCGCCCCGGAAGGCATTGTTGCCAGAAACGGCAAAGTGTGAGAGTATAAAGGCACACTTTCTAAATCAGGGCAATGATAATGCGGGTTAACATGAAAAATATGATCTGTACATGTTTGGCGGCGGGAACGGTTTGGGCCTGCGCGGCGGCGCCGGTGAATGTGGCTCTGCATAAACCTTACAAGCTGTCGCCGGCGCCGCGTTACCGTCACTGCACTGACCCCGGAGACAAGACGCAGCTAACGGACGGGGATCATTCGCAGGGATACTTCTGGACCCAGAAGGGGACGGTCGGCTGGAATAACGTCGCGCCGGTGCTCTGCACGATCGATCTGGGGAAGGTCGAGCCGGTCTGCGGCGTGTCATGGAGCACGGCGGCGGGCGTGGCGGGCGTGACCTGGCCCCAGAGTTTGCTTGTGATGGTGAGCGATGACGGCAGGCGCTGGACCTTTATCGGCGATCTGTGCGATTCGGGATCAGTTGACAAGAAGCCGCCTGAAGGCAAGTACGCGACATTCCGTTTCGCATCCGAACGCATGAAGGGGCGCGGGCGGTACGTGTGCGTCATAGCCGCCGCCCGACCGTTCTGTTTTGTGGACGAGATCGAGGTGTGGCGCGGTCCCGACGCGTGGCTCGGCGAGCCTGTGGAGGGCCCGCAGAGCGACGATCCGCGCCGCTTCTACATGGAGTCTCGGGCGCGTTCGGGGGTCGCGGCGCGGCTGCGGGATGATCTGGCAACGATTATCGGACAGGCGGAAGAGCGCGGGCTAGCGGCAGCGTTGGCGGAGAGCCGGGCACGGGCGGATGAGTTGCGAGCGGCCATCGGAGACGCTGCGGCGCAGGCGGCAGACACTTTCCGGACCGTGCTGCCGTACGGCGAGACGCACGAGGCGATCCTTGCGCTGAACGCGCCGGTGCTGCGCGCTGCGGGCGTCACGCGGCCGCTGGTGCGGCCGGCGGGCCGCTGGGACCCGCTTGACCTGACAGCGCAGCCGAAGGCAGGCCAGAAGACTGCCGGGCCGGTGACACTGGACCTGATGCGCGGCGAGGTGCGCGGCGCGGCGGTGAACATCACCAATCCTTTCGACGAGCCTTTGACTTTCACGGTGCGGACGGTCGGCATGCCTGCCGCGCTCAATCTGGAACTGCGCGAGGCTCTGGCGACCGACACGCAGAGCCGCACGC
>JAQWAM010000080.1 GCA_028707675.1 Kiritimatiellia bacterium
ATCCGTTCGCCATCCTTGCGGAGCATCGGTATCGGAATCAACTGCTCTTTTTGCGCTCTTTAACCAGTCTGACCGCGAGTTTGATGGCGCTGAAAAGGCTGCCTGGCGAAGCCTTGCCGCGCCACGCCAGATCGAATGCCGTACCGTGATCCGGCGATGTGCGGATGACCGGCAGACCCAAGGTGACGTTGACTCCGGTGTCGAAAGCCTTCATTTTGAATGGTATCAGGCCTTGGTCATGATACATCGCGACATAGGCGTCGTAAGGTTTGGGCCTTCCGGAAAAAAGCCATGTGAAGGCGGTGTCGGGCACGAGAGGGCCGGCGGCATCCACGCCAGCTTTCCGCGCGGCGCTAATCGCGGGAATGATAACGTCTCGCTCTTCCGAACCGAAAAGTCCGTTCTCGCCGGCGTGGGGGTTCAGGGCGAGTACGCCTACACGCGGGCGGCTGCCGCTCATCTGTGCGCAAGCCGCGGCAGTAAGGGTTATGACGCGTTGCAGAGCGGAGGTTTCTAGCAGTCCGGGCACTTTGGAAAGAGGCTCGTGTATGGTTGCAAGGCTGACGAACATGTCCGGGGCGTAAAACGCCATGCAGGGCGGCTCCGTGCTGCCGGTCAGATCGGCGAGCATCTCGGTGTGGCCGGGAAACGCCACGCCCGCGCCGTTCAGCGCCGCCTTGTTGATCGGGGCGGTCACCAAAGCGTCGGCGATACTTGCGCGTATGTCGCGCACGGCCATGCTGATCCATTCAAAGGCGCGCGCTCCGCACACCGGTTTCACCTCGCCCGGGCGTAGTGTCAAGGCTTCTGCGAAGGGGGTGTCGATCAGGACCGGCCCGGTTCCCGGCAGCCGCTCGGAAGGCCATTGCCCGTAATGGATCACTGCGAGATCCGGCGGCAGCCGCAGGCCAGTGACTTCCGCCACCCGCCGCATCAACGTCAGGTTGCCATAAACCAACAGACGGCAAACCGTCGACACCTCGGGACTCGACATGGCCCGCAGCGCTAGTTCCGGACCGATGCCGGCGCAGTCCCCGATAGTTAAGGCCAGCCTGGGTAGAGGCGTGGACATTTAACGGATTCCCTTGTGCCGCTTCAGGCGGGCAGACATGCTTAAAGAATCTGCTTGACGCTGTTGAGCGTGCCGTGCTCGTTCTGCACCCAGTCGGCGCACTCAGGATCAGCGCACCAGGTGCCGTCGATCACGAACTTATACTGATACGAACCCGGGGCAAGCGAAATGGTTGTGGTGTAGACCCCGTCGCTATTTTTGTCAAACATCTCCTTGGCGGACGGGTCCCAGTTGTTGAAGCTGCCCGCAAGGAAAACCCGGCTGCCTTTTTCGGCGCGTACGCTGAAATTGACGCGCGCGGTCTTGACGGCTGGCTTTTGAGACGCCTTCTTCACAGCAGTTTTAACGGGTTTGATCTTAACCGATGCTTTTACCGGAACCGCCGGTTTGTCACTTTTGGGTTTAGACTTTATTTTCATTTTTCTCACCTCTGTGCTTTCTGTCATATGACAGATGCGTATTATCATTGTTCGCCGGATGCCGGTCAAGCGCATTCGGGCGCGATTCAACATAGGGGGATCGCGCCCGGTACCGCAAAATTAGAATTGCCGGGTTGCGTATGCGGCCGCGCGTAAGGCATAATGGTTGTCTGGAGGGGATTATGAGTAAAGTGATATCGGGGGCTGCGACACTCGCGGTGCTTTTTTGCGTAGCCGCATTCGGCAATCTTTTGCCGAACAGCGGTTTGACGGAAGGGGATAAGACGCCTGCGGGATGGAGCCTTTCAGGCGGCCAAGGCGAGTGGATAAGGGATCGTGGCGACGGCATGGGCTGCCTCAAGGTCAGCGGCGGCGGCGAAGACTCCAACGCGTGGCTTTCGTCGCCGGTGGAGCTCTTGCCGAACCGCGTCTACCGTCTGACGTTCGGCGCGCGCGGCGAGGACACGAGCGGAGGGACGGTTGTCAGCGGGCCGGTTTTCGCCAATGTCGACATCGGGGTCCCGGGGCGCGAATGGGCTTTCCACCACAATGTTTTTGCCGCGCCTTCACGCAAAGAGGGGCTGGCTGTGCCGGTGCGGCTGGGCCAGTGGCATCTCAAAGGATCGGCCTTTTTCTTCCGGCCCCGGCTGGAAGAGGTGGAGCCGGTACACCGCGGCATCGGCGGGCTGCTGCTGGGCGAGGGCGAGCGGATAGAGGCGTCTCGTTATTTTTTCGAGGCCCCTTTTGACAGCGAGTGCCGCAACCACAGCCGGGCGCTGGCGGGTTTCACGGCACGTTTCAACACCGGCCGCTGGTGTTTCGGTCCGGGCCAAGGGGTCACTTACCGGCACGCGTTGGCAGGACGCAGGTTCTTGTCCGGCCAGGTCGAGGTTACGTGCGGGTATTATGTTTCGGGTAGGCTGCAGGTAGAGGTGTCTGCCGACATGAAAGAATGGATTGCGGTCGGCGCGATAACCAACTCCGGTACGCAAAAGCTGGCGCTGCCTGCGGAGATGTTTCCCGCCGAGGCTGTGCGTGTGCGGTTGCGCGGAGCCGGAAAGTCATGCGACCTGCAGATCCATGCTTACGGCTTCGAGGGGGATGTCGACGGTACGCCTTTGCGGGCCAAGGGTAACACGCGGTATGTGGTAGCCGAGTCGCTGTTGCCGCGCCTGCGCGTAAAGTTGCTGGGGCTGGGCGACGCGCTGCCGGGCGGCGACAACTTTGCCGGCCTGCGCGTGCGCAACCAGACCGGGGAGGCTTTCGAGTCAGAGGTCAGGGTGGTTTTCGCACGGCCTGAAGGCGAGGCTCTCACGAACAGCGTTCCGGTGTCGCTGCCGGCTGGCGCCACGGATGTGCGGGTGCCTTACGAGGCGCCGGATGTGGGGTCGTGGGAGATGACGGTGGAGCTTGGCGACGCCTTCAGGGCGAGGGGCGGCGTGACGGTGCCGGATTTTTATGACGCTTCATACGGTGAGCGTCTGCCGTCGGGCAATCCGCAAATGGTACTGTGGCGAGCCTCGTCAGGCTGGAAGATACCGCGCGCGCGCGCTTTGCCGCGCCAGATTACCGGGGGATTGACCCTGCGGCTGGCGGGGAATGAAAGCGAGGCAGTGCAGCTTGTGGTGAAACCTTCAGAGGTGCTTTCCAATGTCATGGTCAAGGCCGGCAGTCTGGTCTGCGGCAAGCATGGCATTCCCGCGGGAAATGTGAGTGTGCTGCGCGTGGGATATGTGCCGGTGGCGCAAAAGACCGACAGCACCGGCGTGGTCGCGGATTGGCCTGATCCTTTGCTGCCGCAAGACGCGCCGGTGACGCTGGAGGCGGGGGTCAACCAGCCGTATTGGATCAGGGTCGAGGCGCCGGCGGACTTGCCGGCCGGCATTTACCGCGGCGAGGTGACGGTGGAGGCTGAGGGCGTGAAGTCTGCCGTGCCGCTGAGCGTGGAGGTTTTCGGCTTCGCGCTGCCGGACATGATGACCTGCGAGACGGCGTTCGGGTTCAGCGCTGCGAGAGCCTTGCGCTACCACGGCGTCACTGAACCGTCGGACAGGCGCGTGGTCACAGATAAATATCTGCGCGCGTTGGCGGACAACCACATCTCGCCCTACAACCCCGCGCCGATGGATGGCTGGTCGGTGAAGTGGAAAGGACTGCCGCAGGATGGTTGAGAAAAAGCATCGGGCAAGGCAGGGACGAAACCGCAAGCGTTTGACGTCAATGCTGTTGAGCCGGTTTTCGACTGGTCGGCGTGGGACGCGGCCATGGAGCGGGCTTTCGCCGAATACCATTTCAACTCTTTCCAGATGCGCATCGAAGGCCTCGGCGGCGGCACATTTCATGGACGGCACGAGCCAAAGTTTCTAGGGTATGACGGCGGCACGCCGGAGTACGAGATACTGATGGGCAAATATCTCGGAGGTATCGAGAGCCATTTACGGGAGAAAGGGTGGCTGGACAAGGCTTACGTGTACTGGTTTGACGAGCCCGACCCAAAAGACTACGAGTTCGTGATGCGGGGGTTTGAGACGCTCAAACGGCATGCGCCGGGTCTGCGCCGAATGTTGACCGAGCAGGTGGAGGAGGGGTTGGCCGGCGGGCCGAACCTGTGGTGCCCTTTGACGCCTTCTTTGCATGTCGACGGTCTCGAAGAGCGCCGCGCCGCGGGCGATCAGTTCTGGTGGTACGTATGCTGCGGGCCAAAGGCGCCTTACGCCACGTTGTTCATCGATCACCCGGGCACTGAGATGCGTGTGTGGCTGTGGCAGACGTGGGCGGAGCGCGTGACCGGCATATTGGTCTGGGAGACGGTTTACTGGACCAGTGACGCGGCGTATCCGGATCGGTCGGCGCCACAAAACCCGTATTTAGATCCGATGAGCTGGGTTAGCGGGTACAGCGCGCCTACGGGCATGAAGAGTGCCTGGGGCAACGGCGACGGTCGTTTCCTCTATCCGCCGCTGGCGGCTGCCGACGGGAGGAGGTCGCAGACACCGGTGTTAGCGGGGCCAGTGAGTTCTTTCAGAATAGAGATGCTGCGTGACGGTCTTGAGGATTACGAGTATTTCGTGATCCTCAAGCGTCTGCTGGAGCAGAAAGGCGGCAAAATGGGTGGACGCGATCGATCCCGCATGGAGGCTTTACTGAAGGTTCCGGCAGAAGTTTCAACGAGCCTGACTAGCTTCACGCGCGATCCCGCGCCGATCGAGGAGCACCGCGAACGGCTGGCCCGCGCGATCATCGCGTTACAATAACAGAACCACGGATAGGTAAGTCCGCCGCCCGGGGGGGCCGGGCGAAAACGAGCAGGTAACTGGAACGTCGAACATTGAACTCATAAGTTATTTGGTAGGGACGGTTCCCCGAACCGTCCGCGGCCCGTTCGGGGAACGGGCCCTACCGCTTCAACACGGCTTCAGGGTGACAAATCGGCCAAGTTATAAACCAGGCCTTGGCAGCTTAACGCGCTTGCTTGCGCCAGGCGGTGGGGGTGACGCCGGTTTCGCGTTTGAAGTGCATGGCGAGGTGCTGCGGTGATGAGAAATTCAGGTGCTGTGCGATCTGACTGACGCTCTGCGAGCTGTCGCGCAGCAGCTCTTTCGCGCGCTGTATGCGGCAGGCCAGCAGAAAGGCGTGCGGCGGCAGGCCGGTGGTGTTTTTGAAAAGGTTGGTGAGGACGCTGGGAGAAAGGGCGCACTGGCTTAGAATCGCGTCCAGCGGATAATCCCGTTCCGGGTTTTTGCGCATCTCGCGTATGACCGGCTCGATCTTTTCGCGGCTGGGCAGGCAGGGGTCGCCCGCGCCGGCTTCGATCAGGGCCAGCAGCAGTTCCAGCACGGTGGCGCGCACGGCCAGACGGCGCTGCGCGGTTTTGGGCGGCAAGGTGTCGTAAAGCTTGAACAGGCGCTGGAAAGCGTGGCGCACACGGTCTGTGCCGTGGAACATGCGGTGCGGGAAAGAGCGC
This sequence comes from Kiritimatiellia bacterium, assembly GCA_028707675.1. Classification (GTDB taxonomy): domain Bacteria; phylum Verrucomicrobiota; class Kiritimatiellia; order RFP12; family UBA1067; genus JAQVQN01. Next base: position 5,456 of record JAQWAM010000080.1, read on the forward strand.
AGAGCATGTTCCAGCCAGCTTGACTCGTCTTGCGGCAATCCCAGCAGAGAGTGGCCTTTAGACGGAAAATGGAAGAAAAGCCAATACATCACCAGGCCTTTGGGATTGGTCTGAAGTCTGTGCCACTCATCCGGCTGCGAAACGAAAATGTTGCCGGGCAGGAATGCGTAGGTCTGGCCGCCGCTCTCGAACACCAGCGAGCCGCGCTGGCAGAACGAGACCTCAAGGATGCCGGGATGCACATGCTCGATGGTTCCGTGCCGGGTCTGCTTGTAATTGCTGAACCCCAGCACAGGCACACAGGGCACTCCGTCCGGCGCGAGGTTCAGCACACGGCGTTCCGGCGTGTCAACGTATCTGAAAGGCAGTTTCGTCACTTGTCACCTCAGATAATGGAAGCGAAACTTTCCTGTAATGTCCAGCAGTTCGTGCGGTGAAAGCGAAATTCTTTACGCGGGTCTGGAGTGCGTGCGGCAAGCGGTACCCCGCGCGACGCCGCTTTTTGTGGGGCAATGCTGCGTGAAGAGCGGTGCCGCGGCCCGCGCGTAGCGCGGCTCTTGTCACCGCACTCCAGATCCGGGACGGCGGGAATTTGGAGTGCGCGCGGCAAGCGTGCCGCTGTGCGGTATGCGCGACGCCGCTTTTTGTGGGGCGATAAACACGGATTTTTGTAAAAAGCGTCATTTTTTGTTGAAATCGCCAACCAATTCATTTTTACTGTAACAAGTTCAATAACAGGTGGCAGGAAGTTAGGAACGTGCACCATGATTGCGGTTAAAGGAAAATTCGACGGCAAGAAGGTTTTGTTAGCTGACGTGCCTACGACCAGGGAATGTCATGTGATTGTCATTTTCGCAGATGAAGCGGAAGTGGACAGTGAGAGCGGGCTTTGGCAAAAGACGCAAGAGTCTGTGTTCGAGAAAGCGTGGTCTAATCAGGATGATGCTGTCTACGACAACCTGTGAGCCGGGGACGGTATTGATTGTGCGCTTCCCGT
>JAQWAM010000081.1 GCA_028707675.1 Kiritimatiellia bacterium
GGAAAAGGTTTCATATGACCTCGGCGGAGAGCGCTATCTGCGCACCGGTGAGACTTTGAGTGATTCGGTCGTAGCTGAACTGCGCGGCTTTGACGCGATCTACCTGGGCGCCATCGGCCACACCGACGTCAAGCCCGGCATCCTGGAGAAGGGCGTACTGCTGCGTCTGCGTTTCGAGCTCGACCAGTACATTAACCTGCGTCCGGTCAAACTGTATCCCGGTGTGCAGTGCCCGCTGCGGGACAAGGGGCCCGAGCAGATTGACTATTGCGTGATCCGCGAGAACAGCGGCGGCCTATACACCGGCATCGGCGGCCTTTCGCGCAAGGGCACAAAGGACGAGGTCGCTGTCCAGGAAATGATGTACACCTACGCGCAGGTCGTGCGCTGCCTGCGCTACGCCTTTGAATACGCCCGCAAATACGGCAAAAAGGCACGCGGCAAGGGCGATGCCAACACGCTGGCGCTGGTCGGCAAATCAAATGTGCTGACCTACATGTACGAGCTGTGGAACAGGGTCTTTGACGAGGTCGGCGCCGATTATCCGGACGTGAAACGCGAGTATTATCATGTGGACGCCACCTGCCTCTACATGGTGGCCTGCCCCGAAATGTTCGACGTGGTCGTTACAGAGAACATGTTCGGCGACATCATAACCGATCTGGCGGCTGTCACTCAGGGCGGTCTGGGCGTGGCCGCTGGCGGCAATCTAAACCCGGAGGGCGTCAGCATGTTCGAGCCGATCGGCGGCACCGCCCCCATGTGGGCCGGCAAGAACGCCATCAACCCGCTGGCCGCCATCGGCGCCGGGGCCATGATGCTGACGGCTCTCGGAGAGGAAAAGGCCGGCGCGGCAATCGAGAAAGCGATCGCCGCCACCACGCCGAAAATGAAGAGCCAGCTTGCCGACCAGATGGGGTTCACCACCACGCAGGTGGGAGACATGGTGGCGGAAGATTTGGCTTAATCCAGGCTGGCCACTTCCATTTGCGGCAGCAGCAGGGAAAAAACGGAGCCCTTGCCGGGCTCAGAGGCCAGACGGATCTGCCCGTTGTGCTCGGATAAGATCGCGCGGGTGATGCTCAGCCCCAGCCCGGTGCCCTTGCCGTGCGGTTTGGTCGTGAAGAAGGACTTGAAAATCTTCTCCTGCAACTCAGGCGGCACACCAACACCGGTGTCGCTCACCGCGCAATTCCAGCAAGGCACGTCATCAAGAGTTTCCGCCTCGATTTTTATAGATAGCCCGCGCTCTTGGCAGTTTGCCAGCGCGTCGCAAGCGTTGGAAAACAGGTTCAGAAATATCTGCTGAATCTGATTGCGGTCGCCCCTGATCCAGTGTTTGCCCTTGACCACCGGGCAATTGACCTTGATGTTACTGTTCCTGATGCGGTGGGCCATGATAAAGAGCGCGTCGTTGACCGGAACGAAAAGGTCGACCGGCACATGCTTCTCCTTGACCCCGCGCGAAAAATCGCGCAACCGCGTGGTCAGGTTCTCCATGACTGCGGCCGACTCGTTGACGGTCTCGCAATAAGCCACGAGCTGCTCGCGTATGTCCCGGGCGTTCACGTTGCCGCCTTCGAGAGTCTTCGATATCACCGTCGAACTTAAAATGATGGCTGTCAGGGGATTGTTGAGATCATGCACGACACCCGCCGCTAGTTCACCGATGGCGGCCAGGCGCCCGGCGTGTATGAGATGGTCCTGCATCTCCTTCAACTGCCGCATGTCGCGAGAGACAGTGAAAGTCTGGGCGAACCCCCCCTGCTCGTCATGGATCACGAAAGTTCGCAGCTCCACCGGAATGCGTGTGCCGTCCTTGGCCATGAACAGGCTTTCGACGGTTTTCTCTCCGGACCGCTTGACTTCTCTGAAACCTTGTTCGACCGCGTCTAAAATCTCCGGGGGGTAAAGCTGGCGTATGTTCATAGCGCCCAACTCTTGCGCGGTGTAACCCAGCAGAGCCGAGGCGGTGCGGTTGACATACACGATATTTCCGTCTTCGTCGACGGAATGGATCATGTCGGGAAAGTTCTCGATAAGCGCGTCGAAGACCTTAAGCGTGTCGATCTGGTTGCCTTTGGTGTTTATAAACATGTCCCGTGCCCTTTATGGGTTGCGGGCTCCGCCCGCATTAATTCTTGTGACGGTAAATTATACGTCCCTTGCTCAGGTCGTAGGGCGATATCTCAAGCGTGACGCGGTCGCCCGCGGCGATCTTGATGAAAAATTTGCGCATCTTACCTGAAATGTGCGCCAGAACCTCGTGCCCGTTTTCAAGACGCACTTTATACATGGTGGCAGGCAGAACCTTGACCACAACCCCTATCACCTCTATCGCATCATCACTAGGCATAATTCAGTTCCTGAAAGCTCTCAAAGTTTTAGAAATGTAACATGAAGCGTTGCAGTTGGCAAGCAACGCGTTCTAAAAGGGTTGCGATTACGAGAATTACTAAACCATATGGAGCATTTCGGGATACCGCTGTTACTATAGCCGCCGCTCCAGCACCATAGCCGTGCGGCAGGGCAGGTAGACTTTGATCACATGACAAAGCTCGCTGCCGCGCATTTCTTTCAAAATGCTGAAGGTCTGGTATTTTTCTATGCGTCCCTGTCCTCCAAAGCGCTCTTCGTCACTGTCCAGCAACAGCCGGTACTCTCCCGGCGGAACGACCACACTGAAATCCGTGACCGAACAGTCGCTGTGGAAGTTCAACAGGAACACCAGCGGGCCGCGCTCGAAAACCAGAACCTTGAGCGTGTCCGACACGAAAAGGCGTCGCGGCACTGTGCCCTCCAGCGCGCCGCTCTCTTGGATCAAGCGTATGATAGCCTCGTCGAACTCACCAAGACACCAGTACAACAGGTCTTGATTGTCGCGCAAAGCCCACTGGCGCCGCGCATAGTGGCAGGAAAAATTATTGCCCTCCCGCGGGAAATCGATCCACTCCGGATGCCCGAACTCGTTGCCCATGAAATTCAGGTAGCCATGACCCGCCGTTCCCAGCGTGGCCAAACGCGCCAGCTTGTGCAGCGCCACCCCGCGCGCGGTCTTGAGGCTGGCCGAGGCGCGCGACATCTCGTCATAAATCGCGGCATCGACAAGTTGGAAGAAGAAGGTCTTGCCGCCCACCAACGCCTGATCGTGGCTTTCCAGATAGTTGATGGTCTGCTCGTCGGAACGGCGGTTGGTCAGCTCGTGCCAGAGATAACCGATACTCCAATCCTCGTCGCAGACCTCGCGCGCCATGCGGAACCAGCACTCGGGCACCCCCATAGCCATGCGGTAATCGAACCCGGCGCCGTTGTCGTCGATCGGCGCGGCTATCCCGGGCATGCCGCTCACGTCTTCGGCCAAGGTGATCGCGTCCGGGCGAACTTCATGTATGATGCGGTTGGCAAGATTGCAGTAGACCCAGGCATCTTCGTCGACCGTGGCGTCAAAATACTGGCCGTAGTCCAGAAAATCCACACCCAGACCGTGGTGCAAATACAGCATGCTGGTGATACCGTCGAAGCGGAACCCGTCTACCCGGAACTCATCAAGCCAGTAACGGCAATTTGACAGCAGAAAATGCAAGACATCCGTCTTGCCGTAGTCGAAACAGCGCGAGTCCCAAGCCTCGTGCCAGCCGCGCAAGCCGTCATGAAAATACTGGTAGGGAGTACCGTCAAACAGCGACAACCCCTCGCGCTCGTTCTTGACCGCGTGCGAATGCACTATGTCGATGATCACGGCCAGACCTGCCAAATGCGCCGCGTCACCAGTGCCTTTAGTTCTTCCGGTGTGCCGAAACGCGACGAGCAGGCAAAGAAGCTCGACACATGATAACCGAACGAGCCGTAGTAAGGATGCTCCATCACAGCCATGAGCTGAAGCGTGTTGTATCCCGCCGCCACGATCCGCGGCAGAACTTTCTCGCGGAATTCAGCGTACGACCCCACGGCTGGCTTGTCCTGCGCCATGCCTACATGCGCCTCGTACACCAAAGGCGCGCGCTGAGGCACTTTAAAGTTATCGGCTTTCCAGACATACGGCTCGGGATCCCATACCTGCGCCGCGAAGAGCAACGTTTCAGGATCCTGCACAACCCTGCGCGCGTAAGCCGGAATGCGCTCGCCGCGCCCGCCGTTCCACGCCATCTCAAGACGGTAGAATTGGCCATGCCGCAAACGCTCATCCGGCAAGAATATCTCCCAGACATTGCGCCCGGGCAAACGGCTCAGACGAAAGGAGTCATCAACACGCCAGCCTGAAAAATCCCCTACCAGCCAGATCCCGGCGGCGTTCGGCGCCCACTCGCGAAAAACCCAGCCGCCGTCATGTCTGTGTAAGCCGTAATATTCATGAGCGCACGCGAACTCGGAAAGGCGTTCCACACCATTACTCAGCTGAGCCGCCTTCTCGGCAGCCGCACGCGCGCGCCTGCGTATTATTGCGGCGTAAGGCGCAAGGTACGGGTCTTCCAGAAGCGACGAACGGATAGCTGATTCCGGCATACTCTGACCTCCTGAAACAATTTCCTGACAAGGGAACACCAGGCTCCCGGTTCAAAACCGCTGATGACCGCGGCTTTTTTGCGGACACTTTGTTTAATCGTTGTTGTCTGGTTCTTAAACGCCGACTCACTCGAAGGAACGGACCAACGGCCGTTTTAGCATCTTCTCGTAGATGTCGATGTAGTTCTTGGCGCAGGTCTCGTGGTTGAATCGGGCACGGCCATCACGCATAATCCGCGCCACAGTACGCTCCTTCTCCGGTGCGGGCTGCCTGTAAAACTCCATGGCTTTGTCCATCGCCCAATCCAGACCGCGGCTATCGTAAACTCTGAAGACAAAGCCGTTGCCCCGGTCTTTGGGCAGATCCAGATGTTCGACCGTGTCGTGCAGGCCGCCCGTGTCATGCACCACGGGCAGCGATCCGTAAAGCTGCCCGACCATCTGCGGCAGGCCGCACGGCTCAAAAAGCGACGGCACCAGCGTGAAGTCCGAGGCCGCATACCCCTGCTGCGAAAGCGCTTGGTTGAAATCGCAAACCGCCAGACAGCCATAAAGCTCGTGTATTTTCAAGATGTCGTGAAAATGCTTCTGGAACACACCGTTAGCCACCACCGCGAGCTGAACATGCCGCCTCCTGTGCCGCGACATGAAACGGAAGAGTATGTCAGCAAGCAACTGCGGCCCCTTCTGGGCCGGATCAAGACGCGAAGGCCAGAAGAACAAGGGCGCGTCAGGATTTTCTTCAAGCCCCAGTTTGCGTTGGAAAGCGACCTTGTTCGCGCGCTTGGCCTCCCGGTGGTCTTCAGGACCGTAGCGCACATCTAGATTCGGGTCGGTCTCTGGGTTGTCTGACAGATCCGGCGCGTTCAAGATGCCAGCCGCGCAACCGGCGCGTTGTTTGTTACGGATTTCCTGGCGCAGCGCCTCCGGAATGAAATCGTGCCACCCGTTTACTATCTCCTCAAGGAACTTGGGGCTGACGGTATTGATGAAGTGCGAAGCGAAAACGCCGCTCGTCTGCATGTCGATCATGTTGCTGCCGCGCGACTCCTCGTAATTATGCGGAACGCGCTTGTAATACAGGTTGCCCCAGAACTCAGCCGCGTCAATACCGGCGTCCTCTATATTGGCCAGCGTCAGATGATGCGTGTGGATGTTGTGAACCGTGAACAGGCACGGAATTCCCATGCGCCGGGCCGCGCCCGGGATCAGGCCGGTCATCCAGTCGTTGCAGTGTATCAGATCCGGCCTCACCGTCGGGATTATGTTGTTGATGATCTCGCGCGAGAAAGCCAAGGCCAGCTTGGGATTCTCGTTCTGCGAATCGCTGTAAACCGTGTCGCGGTAATAGAAGCAGCGGTCTTCCGCCAGATGGATACGGGAGTCCGGCAGGCGGCTTTTGTAGACGCGCAATTCATCGCTGATGAGCTGGCCCACATCCACATGGAACATGCGCCGGTAATGCGGCAACGCCACATGCACGTCGGCGCCCAGATCGAAAAGCGCTGCCACCAGCGAGGCCGAGACATCAGCCAGCCCCCCCGCCTTGGCCGTCAGGCGGCACGCCATGTTGCCCATGCCGGACGGCAGGTAAGTGATCTCCGGCGTGACGATCAGTATTCTGGGCTTGTTCGGACTTTTAGCTTTTCTCTTGCTGGCCATGCCTCTCTGCCGTCCTCTCCTGTGTTAGCTTGTCGCGCCCGCGTCTGCGCTCATTTCGGCAAGCTGACCTTCTCTTCGACTTTATCGGTCAGCTCTTTTACCCGGGCTTGCAACTCTTTCAGCTTTTGCTGTTTTTCGCGCAGGGCCTGCAACTCCACAACCTTCTGCCGCAAATCTTGCTCGGTCTTGACCAGTTGCCGCTGGAGTTCCCGGTAAGTCTTGCGCAACGCTTC
>JAQWAM010000082.1 GCA_028707675.1 Kiritimatiellia bacterium
CCGCGCCCGCGAAACCGCCGACGGGCGCGGTGGGCGTGAAGGCGTGCCGCATGATCAAGGCGATGATCGATGGTATGGCGCGCGCGTGCGTCAAGAGCGCGCCCAAAGCGATGGTCAGGTAGAAGATGATCATGACCGGCACCACCACGGATGTGACGCGGGCGATGCCCTTGATGCCGAATATCAGCACCATGCCTGATAGGACGGTCAGCAGGATGCCGACATGAGAGGGGTTGAGGCCGAAAGAGGCGCGCATGCCGTCGGCCACGGCGTTGGCCTGCGCGAGGTTGCCAGTGCCGAAACTGGCCAGCACGGTGAAAGTCGCGAAAATAACGGCCAGCCATTTGATGCCGAGCCCTTTCTCGATATAATACATAGGGCCGCCCGCCATGGTGCCGTTGGACGCCGTGATGCGGAACTTGACGGCGAGCAGTGCCTCGGCGTATTTGGTCGCCATGCCGACGAGGCCGGTAAGCCAGAGCCAGAATACCGCGCCCGGCCCGCCGATGGCGATGGCGGTGGCGACGCCGACAATGTTGCCGATGCCGACTGTGGCGGCCATAGCGGTCATTAGAGCTTGAAAGTGGCTGATGTCGCCCTGCCCTTCGGGCTCGCGGCGTTTGACGAAGGCCAGCCACACCGCATGCGGCAGGAGGCGCATCTGGATGCCGCGCAGCAGAAAGGTCAGCCAGGCGCCGGTGCCGATCAACAGGATCATCAGAGGCCAGCCCCAGACCATTCCGGCGGCTTTTTCAAGCATGTTTTGCAGAGAGCAGTTCATCCGAGAAGTATACCCGCATAATGCTGCCGCGGCAACTCGCGTGTTTTTCGCGCAGAAGATTTGCGATGTCAAGAAACTTGCCCAAAAAGCGGCGCCCGCTTGCGCGTGTGCGCCTGTCTGCGAGCGAACTCGCTCAGGCAGGCACACAGACAGGTCGCGCGGAATACCGGCTGAATCGCACACGAATCTGGTTTCGACGTGACTAATCTGAAGCGGCTGCTGATGAGTCGTGGTAAGCGGGCGCCAGTCGAGAAAGAGACAAAGCAAAAGACGGCGGAACTGGCGGCAAAGTCATAGGATTTCATCATTTGGTATGATTCAATTTTAACTAAACTGAATCATACCAAATGGCTCAAATATTTTAGTTAAGGCTTGATCTAAGCTGATTTAATTGTAAAATATTTTATTGACAGTTTCTTAAAATCTATTCGTAATCTGTAACCAAGAGGCCCTTATGAAGGCATTGCTGTGTCGGGTAGGGTTGTTGATCGTGATAGCCTTATGTCGCTGGAGCGCAGTTGCGGCGACACCGCAGGCAGTCACTTATCAGGGACGTCTGGTCGAGGCGGCGGGGCCGGTCAACGGCGCACGCGCGCTCGTATTCGAGATCTACACGGCCGAGTCCGGCGGAGCGCGTCTCTATTGCGAGACCAATACTCCGGTATGTAACGACGGGTTGTTCAGCACTGCTTTGGGAACGCGCCAGCCGACGGAGTTTGTCGCGGCGTTGGCCGGGGGCCGATTGGTGGCGGGAGCGCCATACGATGATCAAGGAGGGCCTGATTCGGGGGTGGCGCACGTGTTTCGTTTGGATGGTTCCCTCGTCGACACAATCACCAACCCGACTCCGGCATCCGGCGACAATTTCGGCAAGGCGGTTGCCGCCGTTGGCGGAGACTGTTTTGTTGTCGGCGCCCCTGCCGACAACTCGGGCGCAGTCGCCGCAGGGCTAGTGCATCTTTACGACGCGCAAGGGGTTCATCTTGCGGACGTCTCGAACCCGACGCCAGAAGCCGGCGACAGGTTTGGCGCGGCTTTGTCAGGCGTTGGTTCCAGCATGTTTATTGTAGGCGCGCCCTCCGACGATACGGAGATGACGGATTTGGGTGCCGCGCATCTGTTCTGGAACGACGGCCGGTTCATCCGGACGATTTCGAACGTGTCATTGAACGCAAATGAGTCCTTCGGAAGTGCAGTTGCCGCGCAGGGCGCGAATGGGTTTGTGATAGGCGCCAAGAATGCAATGTGGGGTGGACAATACGAGTCGGGTGTTGCCTGGCAGTTCAGGCTATCGACGGCCATGCCCGGATTGATGGTCGCGGCAGAAAATCTGAACGCGGGTGTCGTGACGGCGACTGCGCTGGCGGCGGGAAGCGTGGGCAGTGCGGCCATCGCGGCGGGTTCGGTATCGAATCTGCATCTCGCGGCAGGCAGCATTACGGCCGATCGGCTCGTCGACGGGGTCGGCAGCGGCTTGGACGCGGACTTTCTGGACGGGCAGGACGCGGCCTATTATCGCGACGCGGGCAACTTAAACGCGGGTACGCTCGGGACGGGGCGGTTCAGCGCGTACACCGACCTGGCCGAAGAGGGCAAGCTGGACAACAACGCGGACGCGGACCTGCTGACGCGGCTGCAGGCGGACGGACGTTTCTCCGCTTCGAGTCACCTGCACAGTATCTATCTGTTGAAGGCCGGCGACACGATGTCGGGGGACTTGGTGAACACGGGGAGCTTGACGGCCAACCGTTACTACAATTCGAACAACCCGGTCGCCGCATCGCATGCTGCCGCCCTCGGCGGAACGGCAAACACCCTCTCGTCCGGCGCCGACTATGGCGTGATCGGCGGCGGCACTTTAAACAGTGTCGCCAGCGCCTCAACGCATGTGACGGTAGTGGGTGGTTACGACAATGATGTCGGGACAAACACCAACTACTCGACGGTCGGCGGCGGACGGAACAACGATATCGCTGACAACGGATTCACCGCCACCATCAGCGGCGGCAACTATAACTACATTGGAGTCGGGTCATGGTGCGCCTCTATCCTAGGCGGGTATTGTGCTTCCATCGGCACGAACGTGACATGTGCCACGATTGCCGGTGGCTCTTTCAATTCGATCGGTCACAACGCGAACTACGCGTTCGCCGCCGGCCGCAACGCGAAGGCGAACCATCCGGGCGCTTTTGTCTGGGCGGACTCCGGAGCGACCGACTTCATATCTGCCTATGACAACCAGTTTGCTGTGCGTGCTAGCGGCGGCCTGTATGTCCAAAGCAGTCGCGGTGTGGCGTTGAATAATTACGTTGGGCCTTTGATTACGCGCGGCGGCAATGACTTCACTTCGAATGCCGCTTCAAAGTATCAAGGACATGGACGGTGGGGCGCCTTTAAAGAGACGGGCCGGCTGGTACTTGGCATTCCCGATAGCGGCGGCGCGTATTACTGCGAGGTGGCCAAGTATGCTACAAACGGTACGCGCACGGCGTTGATGACGGTGGATCAGTCAGGCAACGTGGGGGCAACGGCTTTCAATCCGAGCAGCGACCGCAATGTGAAGCAGGGATTCGCGCCGGTAGATACGAAGGCCGTTATGGAAAGCTTAAGCACAGTGCCGATCCAGACATGGTCATTTAAGTCTGATCCCGATACCTGTCACATCGGCCCTATGGCTCAAGACTTCTATGCCGCTTTTAACGTGGGCTCGGACGAAAGGCATATCGCGACCGTCGATGCGGACGGGGTCGCGTTAGCCGCCATTCAGGAGTTGTACCGCATGGTGCGGGAACAGCAGGCGGAGCTTCAAGAGAAAGACCGGCAGATTGAGGAACTCATGATACGGATCGAGCGCCTTGAGAATCACTGAGCGGGAGGACTGTGGCACATGAACGCAAATCTGGAACGTTTTATATTAGCCTCGTTAGTGTTTTTGTCGGCAGTCTGTGTTTCGCCTGCCTGCGCACAGTCGCTGACCGCATGGACAAGCGATGCCGGTTCGTCCGAGTTGAATAACGGATCGTTGCGGCTCGTGGCCGCCGTCGGTCAGGGACAGCCGGTCGAAGTGCTCGGCGGCGCGGGCGGCGGGCTGGTTCTGTACCAGGGCTATCTCGGCGGCGTGTCGCTGTTTACGAACCTCGATCACGATGCGGACGGGCTGTACGACGAGATCGACGCGGACAACGACAACGATGGGCTTGCGGATATCGACGAGCTGGCCGGAACCTGCTTCCCGGTCACGACACCCACCGAGGTCAACGTCGCCGACAGTGACGGCGACGGCGCCGATGACGGCGACGAGGCTGTGATGAACAGTAACCCCCGTGATGCCGAGAGCTTACTGCGTCTGACGCACATACAGATGGAGTCAGACGGATCGGTCGCTCTCGCTTGGCAGGCGCAGGAGGGCGTGATGTACACTGTGCTCTGGGGCATCTCGCCACGCGCGTCCGATGTGACTAACGCACTGCCGGGCACGGTGACGGCGAATGGCGGGGAAGGCCCCTGGGGCGACACGGAAACGGATGTCAACTTCAATAAGCCGACAGCTTCGAACGCATTCTTCCGTGTGCGCATCGTGCCGTGACAACCGATACACAGTCATCTGCTAACATGGCTATTGATAACACATTCGGGTGTCCGGGCGCTTCCCACGGCCGGTTCAGTCCGCTCTCGGTCCACGCCACCGCGCCGGCGCAGTTGTTCTGATCTTCTATTCAGAACTCTGTTCCGTTTGTTCATTGATCGAATTTTTGGATAATGCCGTAAGGAGATTAGGGGGTTGCCTGACAGGAGATCATCCGGCAGGGGCTTTTTCGCGCAGCCAAGGCTTTTGGTGCGTACACTGCCCACAAAGGATCGAAAAACGTGGGGATAGTCCACTAAATATGGGGAGTGTAGTGTGGATTTCAAAACCGGATTTTTTGTGGAGATCAACACCGGACTGCAAAGCGTCCGTTAAATTGTTACGGTAATAGTTGGGGAATGCACGGGCATGAAAAAGAGATGCGCATGGTGCGGGGCGGACGCGCTTTACGTCGCCTATCATGATGAGGAATGGGGAGTTCCCGTTCATGACGACCGGCTTTTGTTTGAGTTCCTAGTTCTGGAAGGTGCCCAGGCCGGACTAAGCTGGCTGACCGTCCTCAGGAAGCGGCAAAACTACCGCAAGGCTTTTGACGCCTTCGACTGTGCGCGCGTCTCAAGGTACACCGGCAAGGACGTGACGCGCCTACTCGCAGATTCAGGCATTATCCGAAATCGGCTCAAGATCGAATCGGCCATAAAGAACGCACAGGGCGTCCTTGAAATCCAAGCGGAATACGGCTCTCTGGACGCCTATTTCTGGCGTTATGTCGACGGCGCCCCAAAACATAACGCCTGGGCATCCATAGCCGATCTGCCGGCGAAGTCAGCGCTCTCGGAAATGATGAGCAGGGATCTCAAGCAACGTGGTTTCAGTTTCGTCGGCCCTACCGTCTGTTACTCATTCATGCAGGCCGTCGGGATTGTGAACGATCACACCATAGGCTGTTTCCGACATAATGAGATCAGGAACCTGTCGCGCCCAGCACGCTGTGTCAACGCGTCCTCGAATCTGGCGCGCTAAGCGGAATGCAACTCGTTTAAGACGTGTCAGGAACACGGCCGCGCTCCCGTTGCCCCTCGCCGTCAGGTGGCACTTCGCTCCCGCATATCGGACCCGCCAAGGTCGTGACATGCCGGAACGTTACCAAATTCCCTCTTCGCCCGGAAACTAAATTCTATATTCTAGGTCTGACCCTGTTGCTACCCAGCAGAAAGGTCAGCCAGGCGCCGGTGCCGATCAACAGGATCATCAGAGGCCAGCCCCAGACCATTCCGGCGGCTTTTTCAAGCATGTTTTGCAGAGAGCAGTTCATTAAAAAAGTATACCCGCATAATGCTGCCGCGGCAACTCGCAGTTTTACGCATAAAAAAGTGTGCGGTGTTATGAAGCCTGCTAAAAAAGCGGCGTCGCGCGGATTACCGCTTGCCGCGCGCGCTCCAAGATCGCATCCGCACTCACAAGGGATGAGCTATGCGCCAAAAACACAGATGTGCCTGCAAAGCGTCCGCTTGCCGAACCATCACGCCCCTGCTATAACTATATGGCTTGACAGACTAGACATGAAGGAGCGCATCATGAGTACAGCAGAGGCGGGCATGCGATTGCAAAGAAATCTGGCCGCGCGCGCGGCTGTTTTGGGTACGGTTTTTTATTGCGGAGGGTTGTTCGATATGACGGTGGTGAAAGCTGACGTCGCGGAAGTTTCGCAGGCGCACGCGGTGCTGACCGTGGCGGAGGGCAAGCGCCTGATCGCCAAGGCAGTCGCGCAAATGCCGGTGGTGCGCGAGGCTCTGCGCAACGGCATGGTGATCATCTGCAAGGGTACGACCAACACTTACGTGGCGGAGGAGATGCTGGGCGAAAGCATCGCTGACGGTGATTTCGTGATCGGCAGCGTGACTCCGTCCAAGGGCGGAGCGATTGTGGCGGCGAAAAGAAAAATGCCGGAGATCGTGCTGGTCAAAGGCGCGCTTAAGCAGGGAATGAGTCTGGATGAGGCCTTGTCGCAACTCAAGGCC
>JAQWAM010000083.1 GCA_028707675.1 Kiritimatiellia bacterium
CGCAGTTCCGCGTGTCGCTCACACCGGTGCCGGTGCCTCTGTATATGGTTGTGGATTTGACAACCACCCAAACCGTGCATTTGTCGGAAACCGATCTGGCAAGCGGCGCCTGGGGCGCGGTCCAGACGAATCCCGTGGCGGGCGTCAGCTCGATAGTCTGGACCGGGGTCACCAACGACACCGCCTACAAGACGACCAAGCTGGTCCTGCGCCGTGTCCCGTCCGGCCAGTACATGATGGGAGGAAGCTATCCTGTGACGTTGACCAAGGAGGCCTATGTCGGGGTTTTCGAGGTGACGCAGGCGCAATGGGACAGGATCACGGGGGCTTCCTCTTCAACGCTCACTCCCGTTTCAAGCAAGCCCTATCTGGAGATCCGCGGTTCTTCCGTCGGGACGAACTGGCCGCCGAGCCACGCCGTCGATCCGGGCTCTTTTATCGACAAGCTGCGGAAGATGACCGGCATGGAGGGGTTTGACCTGCCCACCGAGGCGCAGTGGGAATATCTGTGCCGGGCCGGGACATCGACTGTGTTCAACGACGGTGAGACGAATGCCTGTTTGAGCGGAATCGAGGAGAACAACAATGGGAACACCAACGCATATCTGGATGTGCTGGGGCGCTACAGATGGGACGGCGGACAATACTGGAACGGGAGCGATGTGTGTACTGGTTCCAGCACAGGCGAACCCGGCCGAGAAAATCAGATGCGAGGTCAAGCCCCACAACGGCAAGACGACCGTGTTCGTGAACGGCGTCCCGAAATTTCCCATGGCCTTCACATCGTATTACCCGGAACAGTACCGCTACAGGCAGATGGCCGAGCAGGGCATCCACACCTATCTCCTGATACTTACGATGACCGACAAATGGCTGGGCGGGGACATGCCCGTCAAATGGAACACGCCCGGGCTTTGGCGGGGCCCGGACGAAGTGGATCTCGCGACTGTCGAGGAGAACCTGAAAAAAATCGTGGACATGGATCCGGAAGCGCTGATCGTCATACGCGTGTTCTGCGACAGTCCCATCTGGTGGGATCTGCTGCATCCCGAAGAGACCAATACCCAGGGTAAATTGGGGGGGCAGGGCCGGCGGCAATCTTTTTCATCCTTGGTCTGGCGCAAAGACACGGCGGAAGCGTTGAAGAAACTCGTCAGGGGCGTTTCGGCGTCGAAGTACGGCAACCGCGTGATCGGCTACATGCCCACCGCTGGCGACACGGAGGAAATGTCGAAACATATCGATTCGGGCGTATGCACACAAAAACGGTTCCGGGAGTGGCTGTTCGCGCGGTACGGGAAAGACAACGGCGAGATCGAGAGGCTGTTCGGGAACAAGATCGAAGAGATCGCCTTTCCGTCGCCCGCCGAACGCTCGAAAGCTGATTGCGGCAATTTCCTTGATCCGCAAAAGTCGCGCCTCGTGATCGAACTGCGCCAGTTTCACTCCGATGAAATCGTCGATTCCGGGCTGGCCTTCTGCAAAGCCGTGAAAGAGGCGTCGGACGGCCGCCTGCTCACTGGCACTTTTTACGGGTACACGCAACTCTGGCCGGACACCGGCCATCTGGCCCTGCGCCGGATGCTCGATTCCGAACACATCGATTTCGTCACGACGGCGGGCGGTGGCGGCGCTTCGGAAAACGATTCGATCATCAAGATGTTCGGGCAAATGCGGATCGCCGCCGAAGAAAGCATCAGCCGTCCGCGCGGATCCGTATCGCAAGTGGCGGTTTTTGTGGACGAGAACTCCTTCCGCTATTTGCCGTACGGCGTATCGGACCGGAACAAAAACAACAAATTCTTGTGGATCCGCGCGCAGGTGGGCGCGGCCGGATATATCGGTGCCCCCAACGACTTCTACCTGTTCGATGACCTGAAAGACCTCGACCTTTCCCGTTTTCGCATGCTCGTCTTTGTCAACGCGTTCGCCCTCTCCGAAGAACAGCGCGCGATGATCCGCGAGAGGTGCATGAACGACAAGCGTCTGCTTGTATGGGTTTATGCGCCGGGGCTGATAAAAGACAATCTCTCCGCCGACAACATTTCGTCCCTGCTCGGCATGAAGGTGCGGATGGAGGCGACACATCCTAAAGCGCAAATCTCCGTCAAGTTTCCCGGCGAGACGAAGGTCTACAACTACGAAGGCGCGGAAGTGTCCCCGTTCTTTCATGTCGTGGAAGGGGCTGACGCGGAGGTCGGCCACACGGCAGAAGGCCGTGTCGTGGTGGCGGAGAAAAACGACACGTTTGACATCCCCTGCACAAACGGCATGACCCGTATTTTCCAAATTCTGCCTTAAAGGCAGACAGCAGTGCGGTCTTGCTAACTGGAAAGAAGGCGATTTTTAGAAAGACCAAGTTGCCGACGCTTTCTTAGTGTGCAAAATTAAATCATCACGTAGAACAGCACGGCGAAAAAGTGGCAGAGTGTGCCGGCCAGCACGAAGAGGTGCCACACCGCGTGATGGTACGGCATGATGCGCCACAGATAGAAGACCGTTCCCAACGTGTAGAGCCCGCCGCCCGCCAGCAGCCAGGCCAGGCCGGCAATCGGCAATGTGTCCATCAGTGGCTTTATCGCGAAGACCACGATCCAGCCCATGCCGATGTACGCCAGAGTCGAGACCACGCGCAGCTTCCCGGTGAAGAAGACCTTGAAAACCGCGCCCATCACGGTGAGTCCCCAGACAATGCCGAAAATGGTCCACGCCACCGCCGGATGTCCGGGGCGCAGCGTGACCAGCGTGAAAGGCGTGTAGGAGCCGGCGATCAGGAAGTAGATCGCCATGTGGTCGCAAACCTCGAGAATCTGCTTGGCGCGCGGATGCGTGACCGCATGATAGACCGACGAGACCGTGTAGAGCAGTATGACGGAAGCGCCGAAGATCGCGCCGCTGACCACCTTCCATGCCGCCTGCTCGCCGCTGCGCGCCCCGAAGACCACCATCAGCGCCAGCATGGCCGCACCCAGATGGCTGCCCAGCGCGTGGATCGCGCTGTGCGCCACTTCTTCGGGAATCGTGTAGTCTCTGGGTTTCAGCTTTTTCATGGTGATGTCGGACAGGTCAGACGGGTCGGACGGGTCGGATTCAGGCTTTGGTGGCCAGATACGCGTTGATAGAGGCGGCGGCGCGGCGGCCCTCGCCCATGGCGAGGATCACGGTCGCCGCCCCGAGCACGATGTCGCCGCCCGCGTAGATGCCGTCGAGCGAGCTTTTGCCGTTATCGTCCACGATGATGTTGCCCCACTTGTTGACCGCGAGCCCCTCGGTGGTCTGGCTGATCAGCGGGTTGGAGTCGTTGCCGATGGCCACGATCACGGTGTCCACCTCCATCATGAACTCGCTGCCCTTGAGCGGCAAGGGGCGTCGCCGTCCGGAAGCGTCCGGCTCGCCCAGCTCGTAACGCAGGCACTCCATACCGGTGACTCGGTCCTGCTCGTCGCCGAGTATGCGCACGGCGTTCTGCAGCATGTGGAACTCCACGCCTTCCTCGCGGGCGTGGGCGACCTCCTCGACGCGCGCGGGCATCTCTTTTTCGGTGCGGCGGTAGACCAGATGCACCTCCTCCGCGCCGAGCCGCAGCGCCATGCGCGCCGCGTCCATCGCCACGTTACCGCCCCCGAGCACCGCCACTTTGCGCGAGTTGTAGAGCGGCGTGTGGGCGCGCACGGTGTCGTAGGCTTTCATCAGGTTGGCTCGTGTCAGGTACTCATTGGCTGAGAAGACCCCCACCAGATTCTCGCCGGGGATGTTCATGAACTTGGGCAGGCCCGCTCCGGTGCCGACGAAAACCGCGTCGAAGCCGTCCTTGTCGATCAGGTCGGTGAGCTTGCGTGTGCGGCCGACCACGAAATTGGTCTCGAGCTTGACCCCCATCTTGGTCAGTGTTTCGATCTCGTTGCTGACGATGCGCTTGGGCAGGCGGAACTCTGGGATGCCGTAGACCAGCACGCCGCCGGGCTTGTGGAATGCCTCGAACATGGTGACCTCGTGACCCTCGCGCCGCACGTCAGCCGCCACGGTGATGCCGGCCGGCCCGCTGCCGATCACCGCCACCCGTTTCCCGGTCGGCGGCTTGACCGCGGGCGCGGCCTGCCGGCCGCTCTCGCGTTCGAGGTCGGAAACATAGCGCTCGATGCGTCCGATCGAGACCGCCTTGTCCACATTCTTGAGCGCCTTGCCCAGTGTGCATGGCGCCTGGCACTGCACTTCCTGCGGGCAGACCCGTCCGCACACGGCGGGCAGCAGACTGTTCTCGCGGATGATGGCGACCGCCTCGTCGAAACGGCCGTCCGCCGCCGCCTTAAGAAAATCCGGGATGCGGATGCGCACCGGGCAGCCCGCCACGCACGGCGCGTTCTTGCACTGCAGGCAGCGCATGGCCTCAAGGCGCGCCTGCTCGGCGGTGTAGCCCAGCGCCACTTCCTGCATGTTGCGGCTGCGCGCCACGGGATCCTGCGAAGGCATCGGCTGCGGCGGTATCGCCATGCGCTCTTTCGGGGTGAGCGTCTGTCCTTCAAGCTGCCGTAACATATCCTCGGCGGCGCTCTTTAAAACAGCGGGGTCTTGG
Organism: Kiritimatiellia bacterium; assembly: GCA_028707675.1. Lineage (GTDB taxonomy): Bacteria > Verrucomicrobiota > Kiritimatiellia > RFP12 > UBA1067 > JAQVQN01. The sequence goes on from JAQWAM010000083.1 coordinate 4,574, forward strand.
TGCATGAGAGAAGTGCTCCTTATGGTTGCAGCTTGTTCGTCACGGTTCATCGACGCGGTTTCCTCGTCCATAACTTGAGAGTTGAGAGTTGAGAGTTGAAAGTTATCCCCCCCCGATCATGCGCGGCGCAGCCGCGCGGCGGACTTACCTACCCTAACCGGGCGGCGGCTTCATCCAGCTTGCAGTGGTGCGCCCGGTGGTCGGCGTCCTCGCGCGGCTTGTAGGCGCGCAGGCGTTTCATCATGTTGTCGAAATCGACCTTGTGCCCGTCGAACTCGGGGCCGTCGACGCAGACGAATTTGGTCTCGCCGCCGACAGTCACGCGGCAGCCGCCGCACATGCCCGTGCCGTCGATCATGATCGTGTTGAGCGATACCACCGTATGCACGGCATAGGGCCGCGTGGTCTCCGCGCAGAATTTCATCATGATCGGCGGTCCGATAGCCACGGCCATATCCGGCTTAGGCTGCTGCTCGCAAAGCTCTTTCAGCGGCTCGGTCACCAGCGCCTTGCGGCCGCGGGAGCCGTCGTCAGTGACGATGATCAGCTCGTCCGCGATCTTGCGCATCTCCTCTTCCATGATCAGCAGGGACTTGTTGCGCGCGCCCATGACGATGGTGACCCGGTTGCCGGCGGCCTTCATGGCCTGGGCGATCGGGTGCAGCGGCGCCACGCCGATACCGCCGCCCACGCAGACCACGTGGCCGACCTTTTCGATTCGGGTGGGCTTGCCCAGCGGGCCGAGAAGCGCGGCGACAGACTCGCCGGGACGCTTCGCGGCCAGCAGGTGGGTGGTCTTGCCGACGGTCTGGAAAATCAGGGTGATGGCGCCGCGCTCAGGATCGGCGTCGGCGATGGTCAGCGGTATGCGCTCGCCGAAATCCTCGTCTATCTGCAGGATGATGAATTGACCGGGCTTGCGCTCGCGCGCGATCAGCGGCGCCTCGACCTCCATGCGGAAGACTTCCGGAGCCAGTTGCGTGATATTAAGTATTTTGTTCATGGAAAAACTCGTCTTTGTCTTTGTGGCACTCGGTCATTTTTACGGGAAAGTCCAAACGATAACATTTTAAACTTTGTGCCGCAAGGATTGGCATGCGTCAAAATTCGCTACTCAATGCGGCGGCGGTTTGGTAATATCACGCCATGAAATTGAAGAAATCTTCTTTGGATGCGGCGGAAGAGACCAAAGCGGCTGGCGGCGGAGGCGGGGCTTTCATTTCGGCGCGGTTGCGCAACCCGGCCGAAGAACAGGCTGCGCAGGGATCGGGAGCCGCCGACAAGATCGGGGGCGTCTGCGCGATCATCACCGCCGTCATTCTGGCAATTATCACATTCATGCTCTACGCGAATTGGGATCTGATCAAATCCGCTTGAGCCCGGTAGCGGAGGTGCGGCTTTGATCACGCTGACGCGAAGATGGCTGTGGCGTGTGCGGGGGTTATTCTGCGCCGCACCCGCCGCCTTGACGCTGGCGGCGCTTTGTCTGGCGGTGCTGCTGATGCAGTTTGCGGCCGCCCGTGTCGAGTTCGTTTACGGCTACACCTTTGGCAACGCGCTGGTCTCCAGTTTCGGGCTGTCTTGGCCTTTGCTGTCGCGAGGCTTCTTCTGGGCAAGGATGAGATATTGGCGATGGTCAAGAAACTGAAGCTGAAAAGAGTAAAGACAGTGGATTTTTACCTTACTGTAGATGATCCCAAGAATGCCAAATCCTGCGCTGCTCTGCAACGGAGCTG
>JAQWAM010000084.1 GCA_028707675.1 Kiritimatiellia bacterium
GGCTTCGCTGCCGAATCAGGACAACCCGACAACTTATCCCGGTTCCGGTAGCGACGCCATCTACGCATGCGACTTGAAGGGGGCTTGTGCGTTGCAGGGCTTTACCGTCGTGGACAGTTATGCGACTGGGGATGATACAACGTTCATTCACTGCTATGGCTCCGGAACGATCATGCCGCAGATCATCGACTGCACGTTCTCGAACTGCGTGTCGCGTTTTTACGGCATACAGGCCAACTGCACGCGCTGTCGCTTCCTCGGCGTCATCTCCAAATGGGATCAGGTAGTTGGCAAGAGCTCGGCCTGCTATTTCCACGGCAATACGACGGTCAGCAATATCTTTGGCGTGGCTCGAGATGCGGCGATTTTCTGCACGATTGTCGGGGATATCGGGAGCGGATACATCGCAACACAGGTGAAGAGCTTCAACAGCGTCTGGGATGGCGGCAGCGGCGTGCATAACAACTGGATTCCCTACGGGAGCCTTTTCTGGAACTACACCTCGTGCGATGTTCCCGTCTCCTCGTTCACCCATCGTGATCCGCTCTTTGTCGACCGTGCGTCCTCGCCGGAGCTCTATGCGGCGACGCCGGCCCTCGCGGCCGGCGTATCCCCGACGGTGGAGAATACGGCGGACGTCAAATGGTACCTTTTCTGTCACGGCGACTTGTACGGTAACCCGATCGACTGGGGAACGGACGGCAAGCCGACGATCGGCGCGGCGCAACTGACGAAAAAGCCGTGCCTGTATGTCGAACAGCCGGCGAACGGCGGTCTCGCCCTGGAGGGTGCTTCTTTCGGAGCTTCCACGCTGGACCCGGCTACGTCATTTACCGTTCTTCCGGCGGAGGGTATCCGCCCCTGCATCGGCGTGACGGTCAATGGCGAATTTCGGCGGTGCTGTCAAGGCCTGCCATGTCCTGCGGTCGCGCCTCGTCGAGAATACGGCGGTCAAGGGCGGCTCGGCGGGCTACGAGGCCAACCTCTACGGCTGTTGGCTCGACGGCAACAGGGGCGCGGGCGTTATCGACCATTCGACGGATGCGATCGGCTGCACGTTCGGAGCGAACAACCAGGCTCTGAATGGCACGGAGACGGTCAGCGTCGCGGCGCACAATGCCGGGACGCGGCTGATCAACTCCCTCTTCCTGGCGCCGCTGCGCCTGACGACGACGAACGCCTGCACCGTGAAGAACTGCGCCTATCCTGTTTCATCCGAGATGACGGGCACGGGCGTCGTGATCGATGGTGCGACCTGCATCGCGACGAACGTCGATGCGTTGCTCCTCGCAGACGGTATACCCGTGATCGGGCAGAACGTGGCCATTGACAGGGCGGAGCCCTCGGCTTTCGAGGACGGTGACGGATTCCTCGACCCCGGTCATGACCTTCGCGGCTTCCAGCGGATTATGAACGGTGCGATGGACATCGGTTGCTACGAGGCGGACTGGTCGGAGCGGTATGCCAATGATATCGGTTCGGCCCTTTATCTTGACGTGTCGAACGTTTCCGCAGCGGTGTTCGAGGAGCCGCTGACACAGAAGGTCGTCCTGCCTGCAGGTGCGACACTGACGTTCGAGTGGACGGCCGCCCCTGGAAATGACCAGAAGCGCGCTTTCACTTTCCTGGTGTCGGCCGGCACGCTTTACGTCTCGCGCAACGGCGGCGAACCCGTGCCCTATGCAGCCTCGGTCGAAACACAGGAGATCAGAATTTCCGGCGACCAGACCGAGCGGTTCGAACTGATGACGTCTGCGGACGGTTGTGCGACGATTGTGCGCTGCCACCGCGTGGGCGGGCTTAGGGTGATTGTCAGATGAAGAATATCAGGAAGAATGCCGTGGCGTTGGCCGGTGCGGCCTAGCGTCCGTGGGCGAATGCGGAAGAACTCGCGCTGTTCAAGGGGCACATGGGTTCCGTGAACACGAATGATGCAAACTGCTGCGATGAGACGGCCTATAACCCGTCCAGCCAGCCGTTCGACCAGCATCTCCTCCTCGCGCGGTTTGTCGGGGGAATTGAAGGAGACGGCTGATTTTGATAGAATTAAAAATGATGAGCAAAGATCGACAAAAAGCGCTTACGAGACGTCGTTTTCTGGGTGGACTTGTTTCCGCCGGATGCCAGGCGGCCGTCGGATGCCGTTCGTTGAACGGCGAATCGCTGTCGTTTGCCATGATTAACGATTTTCACGAGAACGTTTCGTTTTTTGACCGATTGGCTCCGTGGATCATCGGCTGTGACTTCACCGTCGTTGCCGGTGATATCCTGAACGATGTGCGGGCGGACGGTTCGGTGCAGACGCTGCTGGTCGATCCGATGGATGCGTTGCACCGCCGAACGGGTGTCCCCTGTGAATTTGTTCGTGGTAATCATGAAACACGTGGCCCCGCCGCAGGAAAGTTGCATGAAGCCCTGGGCTTCAAGGACGGCGTCTACTATCGGGCGAAAACAGTCAAGGGCGCGCGGTGTCTTTTTCTCGATACGGCCGAAAACCGTCCGAGCCAGCAGATGTCCGCTGAGCGGTATGCGATGTTCGAACGCTATCTGACGGACGAACGGCGTTGGCTCGAGCGGGAGGTGGCGTCCGCCGACTGGCGCACGGCGCGCGCGCGTTTCGTCTTCCTGCACATTCCGCCGGCGATCGTGAATCCAGATGCGGACACGCGGGCGCGGGCGCCTATTCAGCGTTCCGTGCGGCGAGAAGCGCCCGTGACGGGGCTCTATGAGGTCTTGCGGACGGCGAATGTCACGGCAATGTTCTCTGGTCACGTGCACATCGGGGCCTTTGACGAGCCGTCGGACGAGCATCCCTATCCCGTCATCGTGGGCGGAGGGCACAGCGATCCCGTGCGGTGCCGGCTGACCGAGGCGCTGCTCACGCGTTGCGACGTGTCGTCGGCGAGTTTTCGCGTCCGTCAGTATGCGCTCGACGGAACGATTCGCCGGGAACGGACTTTTGCCCTTTAAACAAGAAAGGAAAGAGATGATGATGTGACCGCTCGGGTGCGTAAGCGTACGTATCTGTCGGACAGGGCGAAACAGCCGGGCGACGTCGACATGTCTGTGACATATACCGGCACCAACACGCGCACGCAGGTTTACCTGGTGAACTTGACGGTCTTCTGTTCCGAACTGACCTACAACAAAAATGACAGGCTCGTCCTTGCCGGGACGACGGATGCGACGAATGCGTTCCTTTACCGGATCACGGGATTGTCGGTCATTCTCCGGTAATCTGTTATGAAGAGACAAATGATAAATGCGACCGTGTTCTTGGCTACGGTTCTGGCGGGGATCGGCGCGTTTGCGGAACCGATTCGGATCGGTGCCGTCAATTGCGGCGCCTTCCAACAAGGGGGTGCGGAGGTCACCGAAGGACAGTATGCCGCCGGATGGGCGGGGCTCGCGAAGGAGTCCGCGGCAGACGTGTTTTTCTACGGACATCTAGGCGGGCGGGCATTCCCCGAGAACTCGCGCGGGCTTGACGGCGTCGATGTGCGTGCCGTCCTCGCGGACGGACAGGGGAAGGCTTCTTCCGTTCTTCTGCCGGACGCGCGGTCCGCGTTCCGCCTTGTCAAGGACTGGAACGGCAAACGTTTGGCACTGTATGGCGTCTGTCTGAAAACGTCCGAGTCGTCAGTACGGAAAGAACAGTATCGGACGCTGATGGATGATGCGCGGTCGTTCGACGCGGCGGTGTTCGCCGGCGACTTCAACGCGCAGTCCGCCGACGATTACGCGGTTTTCAGGGAGAGCGGCTTCCGGCTCGCAAATTGTTCGGAGACGTTCGGTACGTTCCCGACAGCGGCTCGGGCGGGAACGTATGTCGAGAAGCCGATGGATAACGTCATCGTCTCGTCCAATCTGGACTTCGCCGAGTTTTCCGTGCCGCAGTATTTCCGGATCAACACGGATCACTTTCCCGTTTTTGCGCGGATTGATACGGTTGATGCGGTTGCCGCCGAACGCAAGGCCATTCCTTCCGTTTCCGACTACTTGGCGCTGCCGCAGTCCGAAAGACGGAAGTGGTTCGCACACGGAGGGTTCCGGATGCGGATGAAGAAGGCGGGGCCCGTGAGCGGCGAAGGCCTTCTGTCTCGTTGGATCGAGGTGGAGAAGATTCCGAACCTGCGGGACGTGGGCGGGCTCCGGACGTTGGACGGTCGCGAGCTGCGGCGCGGGCTTCTCTATCGGAGCGCCGGATGGAACGACAATGCGAAGACGCCGAAGGGCGTTCCGGAGACGCAGTGGACGCCCGGAAAGACGCGCTTGACGGCGAAAGGCCGCGAGCAGATGGCCCGGCTTGGCATCAAGACGGACCTGGACCTGCGGACGGCGCGCGAATGCTGGCGGATGACGGAATCTCCGCTGGGCAAGGACGTGCGCTGGGTGCAGGTCTCGTTCGGGTCGTACGGACGTTTCAAGACGAGGCCTGAATTCCGCACGGCCGTGAAAACGGTCTTCGATGTTCTGGCGGACGAGACAAACTACCCGATCGTCTTCCATTGCATCGGCGGCGCCGACCGCACGGGGTGTCTCGCGCTTATGATCGAGGAGCTGTGCGGCGTGGACGAGAATACAGCGAACGCGGACTGGGAGCTGACCGGCGTTCAGACGGCGCAACTGAACTTCGTCCACGCGAAGACGCTCGATCTCTTCCTGGCGCATCTGGCGGAGTATCCGGGAGAGACGGCGGAACAGCGCGTGAGAGGCTTCTTGGCCGATTGCGGCGTCACGCGCGAACAGATGGAAGCCGTGCGTCGGATCCTGTTGAAGTGAAGCATTACATGAACGAAGGAGTTGTTGAAGTGAAGAAGACGTGTTGTGCCCTTGTTGTTGCCATGCTTATCAGAGCGGCGTTTGCCTTTGAGATCTCCGTTCCGCCGGATACGGCGCCGAGTCTCCAGTATGCGGCCACGGAACTCCGGGATTACGTCGGCCGGCTCAACGGTACGCCGCCTACGCTTGTCACGAACGCCGAGCCGACGAAGGGCATTTCGATTGCCATCGACTCGAAGTCGGACGATGATTCGTTCGAGTTCCGCTCTTCCGGAGACCTGTTGCAGGTGTCGGGAGGAAAGCGCGGCGTCATCTACGGCGTGTGCGAACTCCTGGAGCGTTTCGGCGGCGTCGAGTGGCTGGCCTCCTGGCACACTTACCTCCCCAAGGACAGGAAGTTCAGGGTGCCGCGGAATCTCAACGAAAAACACAAGCCCGCCTTCGCACTTCGCGAGAACGGCTACGGTGACGTCACGGAGCACTTCGACTTTGCCGTGCATCTCCGGTTGAACGGCCTGTACAGCCATGACGGGGTGAAGCCCCATCCCGTCGATCCGAAGTTCGGCGGCAAGGGCTGGCGTTTTGTCAACGGACTCAAGAACAGCCACACTGTGACGTATCTGCTGCCGATTGCCAAGTACTACAAGGATCATCCCGAGTATTATGCGCTAGTTAACGGAATCCGCAGCGATATCGGCTGGCAGCCCTGCTACACGCATCCGGAAGTCCTGAAGATCTGTACCGACAGGGTTCTTGAGATGCTGGAGGCCGATCCGACGGCCGATTTCGTCGGCGTCAGCCATCGCGACAATCAGAACGGCTATTGCCGGTGCGCGCGCTGCGCGGCCGTCGACGCCGAAGAGGAATCGCACGCGGGTACGGAGATCCGCTTTGTCAACGCCATCGCCGACGAGGTGAAGAAACGCTATCCGCATGTGCTGGTCCAGACGCTCGCCTACCAGTATTCGCGCAAGCCGCCGAAGCTGACGAAGCCGCGCGACAACGTCGTCATCACGCTGTGTTCGATCGAGTGCGACCGCCTGCGCCCGTTTGGCGCGGCCAAAGGCACGCCGGCGAATCAGGCGTTTGAGAAGGATCTGCTCGGATGGGCGAAACTCACGGACAAGCTGTATGTCTGGGACTATACGGGCGAAAACCTGCATTATTTCTACCCGATGCCCAATGCCGCCAATGTGCATGCGAACGTCCGCTATTTCCGCGATCACAACGTGAAGTTCCTCTTCTCGGAAGGAAACGGACGTAAGGCCTATCACACGGAGTTCGGCGAGCTCAAGGCCTGGCTGATCTCAAAGGCGATGTGGGATCCGGACGAGCCGCTCGAGGGTCTACTGGACCGTTTCTTCAACGGGTTCTACGGAGCGGCCGCGCCATTCGTCAGGGAATATTACGAGCTTGAGAAGGGGCTTGTCGACCAGGCGCCGCCGGGAACGAAGGTGACGATTTACCAGTTTGACAACAAGAAGCTCTATCCGGAC
>JAQWAM010000085.1 GCA_028707675.1 Kiritimatiellia bacterium
CCTACCGGTTGCAACAATGTTTTAGTGCGACAAAACGTTCAGGTGACAGGCAGAAAATGCGCATTGTATTCATGGGTTCTTCGGAAGCCTCGGCTTACACGCTGCGGGCGATATTGAAATCGCCGCTGCTTAAAGTCGTGGGCATGGTGACGCAGCCGGACCGTCCTTCGGGCCGCCGGCAGCGCTTCACCCCCTGCCCGTGCAAGGCGTACGCGATACAATGCGGGGTCGAGCCGATCGTTTGCCCGGAAAAGGTCAACGCGCCCGAGGTGATCGAGCGGATCGCGGGCTTCAAGCCGGATGTGATCGTGGTGGTGGCTTTCGGCCAGTTTCTCGGCAAGCGCCTGCTGACGCTGCCGCCGCGCGGCTGTATCAACGGACATTTCTCGCTCTTGCCTAAATACCGCGGTGCGGCGCCTGTGCAGGCCGCGATCGCCGCCGGCGACGCCATCACTGGAGTCACGGTCATGCGGATGGCCGAGGGCATGGACGACGGCGACATGCTGCTGCAGGCGATCGAGCCCATCTGTTCAGACGACACGGCTGTGACGCTGATGGACCGCCTCGCGATATTGAACGCGGTAACGGTGGCCAAGGCGTTGAAGCTGATGATCGGCGGCGAGCTGCCAGGCGACCCGCAGAACCACGCGCTGGCCACCTTCGCAAACAAGATGCAGAAATCCGACGGCTTGATCGGCTGGAGTCTGCCCGCTGCCGTGATCGAACGGCGCGTGCGCGCTTACGACCCCTGGCCGGGAGCCTTCACGTTTATGCCTGAACGATTCCGCAAGCCCGGCTGGCCCGGGCGCATCAAGGTGCTGCAGGCGGAGATACTCAAAGATTTACCTGCAGGGCTACAGGCCGGTCTGGCGCCGGGCACGGTCTGCGGCATCACGCCGACAGGACCGGCCGTGGCGACAGCCGACAAGGTGTTGTGCCTGACGGCCGTGCAGCCTGACGGCAGCAGGCGCATGGACGGTAAAGCTTTTCTTAACGGGCATCCGCTGGTGATCGGAGACCGCTTCACCGGCGCGCCGGAAGGAGTGCAGATATGATATTGGCTAATATGTTCAAAAAAATCATGGGACGGCGTGGGCGCGCGGCGCTGGCAGCGGGAACGCTGGCGGCAGTGTCAGCGCTGATTTATGGTTGTGTGACCAATCCGATTACCGGTCAATCGCAGTTCAGCTTCGTCGGCAAGAGCCAGTTGCTGGCGCTCGCGCGCGAGGCTGTGCCGTCGCAGTTTTCGGCTGATTACGGAGTTGTCAACGATCCGGCGCTCAATGCCTATGTCGCGCAGGTCGGACGCAAACTGGTGGCCACGCTCAAGCCGACGGATGTGGTTTATCAGGACATGCCGTTCAGCTTTCAGGTAGTCAACGCTGTTTATGTCAATGCTTACGCTTTTCCCGACGGCACGATCGCGGTGACCCGCGGCATGATCGCCGAGATCGAGAACGAGGCGCAACTGGCGGCGGTGCTGGGGCATGAGATCGCGCATGTCAACTGCGGCCACACGGCGGCGGCGATCAGCAAGAGCACGCTGTATGACGCGCTGGTGTCCGGCACAGCGGGTTATCTGGCCGGCAAGGGCAGTTCCTGGGCTGATCTGGCGGGCACGGCGGGACAGCTCGGCAGCGCGGTGGTGCTGGCGAACTACAGCCGCGCACAGGAACGCCAGGCCGATCAGGGCGGCATGGAGTACATGGTGCGCGCTGGATATGACCCGCAGGGCATGGTCGGCCTGATGCAGTTGCTGGTGCGTCTGAGCGGCGCCAACCCTTCAGCCCTGGAGCAGATGTTTTCTACGCACCCGATGAGCGCTGAAAGATTGCAGGCGGCGCAAGAGCGCGCCCGCACGCAATATGCGGGGATCAACCGCGGAGTGGACGGACGCGCCGCGTATTTGGCGGCTACCGCTGAACTGCGCAAGAGCAAGGCAGCGTTAAAGCAGTTTGAAACGGCAGAGCAGAATCTGGCGCGGAAACAGTACGCGGCTGCCAAAAGCGCCGCAGAGCAGGGTCTGAGGATTGCGCCGAACGATTATGTGGGGCTGATGCTGGCGGCGCAGGCCGCGCAGCAGGGCGGCAACATCGCGGCCGCGCAGCAGGCCGCCGCCCTGGCGGCGCGGGTCAAGCCGAACGGCGCGCGCGCGCAGAGTGTGCTGGCTCAGTGCGCCCTACAGCAGAAGAACTATGCGGTGGCGTTGAAACATCTGGGCGCTTTCGAGCGGCAGGTGCCGGGCGAGGCGCATACGGCTTTTTATAAAGGCATGGCCTACGAGGGCATGGGTCAGAAGACGCAGGCGGCGCAGGCTTATCAGGGCTATCTGCACAAGGCTGGGGCAGGCTCGGCGCAGGGCCGCTATGCCGCGCAAAAGGCGCGGCAACTCGCGCCGCCAGCGGCCAAAAGCAAGCGATGATACGCGATAACACTTTTACTGTAGGCGAAAAAGATGCGGGGTGCCGCCTGGACATGCTCCTGCTGGCAACGTTTCCCGGTTCCAGCCGCGCTTTCTGCCGCCAGGCGCTTGAACAGGGTCTGGTGCTGCACAACGGATGCCCGGCGCAGAAGGGCCACAAGGCGGTTGCGGGCGACAGGATCGAGGTTCGTGCTTTAAAAGAGGAAATCGACAACCGTGTCAGTCCTGACACTTCTGTGCCGCTTGAGATCCTTTTCGAAGACGCGCACTTGGTTGCCGCTAACAAGCCGTCCGGCATGGCGGTGCATCCTTTAAGCAGTGACGAGCGCGGCACGCTGATGAACGGTCTGGTAGCGCGACATCCCGAAATGGCGTCAGTCGGCGACCGGCCTTTGATGGCGGGCGCCCTGCACCGCATCGACACCGGCACCTCTGGTCTGGTTTTGGCGGCCCGCACGGCATCTGCCTTTGAAAAGCTGCGCGGACAGTTCGTCGCGCAGAGTGTGCGCAAAGTTTATCTGGCGCTGGTCGAGGGGCATGTGGCGGTGCCGGGTCATTTGGAGCACGAGCTGGCGCATGACCCGCATCTGCCGCACTGCAAGATGGCGGACGCCGCGAAGCTGTCCGGCGCGCGCCGCCGCATGCGGGCCGTGACCGCCTACCGGCCCTTGGAACTGGTCAGTCGTTACACGCTTATGGAGGTGGTAATCCACACCGGCGTGACGCATCAGATTCGCTGCCAGCTCGCTCTGGCGGGCTGGCCGGTGGTCAACGACACGCTTTACGGGGCACACCCGGTGATGGGTAGCGGACGCCACATGCTGCACGCCGCAGAAATCGAGTTCGAGCATCCGGCCAGCGGCGCATGTTGCCGCCTGCAGGCGCCGCCGGCCGCTGATTTTCAGGCTTTCATGCGGGCGGCGGGCGGCGTATCATAACAGGAATTATGCGTAAAATTCGTTTTGCAACCGTCTTGCTGTTCTCGATTGCGGTGCGGTATGCCGCGGCGCAAAGCCGCCCGGTGGTGTTCGTATCCATCCCGCCGCAGGCGTGGCTGGCGCGGCGGCTGGCCGGCGAGGAGGTCGAGGTTCAGACTTTGCTGACCCCGGGCGCCAATCTGCATACCTACGAACCTGACGCGCGGCAGATCAAAAAACTTTCCGGCGCGGCGCTGTATCTGACCCTCGGCATACCTTTTGAAGTCACGCTGGCACAACGCGCCGCGCGGCTTAACCCGGGGATACGGGTGGCCGCGATGGATAAAGGCATTGCCAAGACGGGCGCTCATGACCATGACCATACCGGAGCCCAATGCTGCGCTGGCGGCGCGGACCCGCACATCTGGCTTTCGCCACGCCTGATGGCGGCGATGGCTTCAAACACGGTCGAGGCGTTATGCGCGGTGTTCGCGCGCGCGCCGGACGTTTATGAGGAGCGGCTGCGCGCGACCGTGTCTGAAATCACGGCTGTCGACGCAGCGGTGCGCAAGACTTTGCAGGGGTTAAAAACCCGCACATGGGTAGCGTACCATCCGTCATGGAGTTATTTCGCGGCGGATTACGGACTGCGCCTGCTGGTGATCGAGCAGGACGGCAAGAGCCCTTCCGCCCGGCATCTGGCGGGGATCATCCGCGAGTCCGGGCTGGCCGGGGTCGGCAAGGTTTTCACTGAGCCGCAGTATGACCGGCGGCCGGCGGAGACGCTGGCTCGGCAGATCGGTGCGGCACTGCTGGCGATCGATCCTTTGCGTGAGGACTGGCCCGCGCTTTTGCTGGAGGTTGCCGCAGGGCTGGCGGATTAGGAGGATACATGCTTCAGACATCACCGGCGGTCGAGGTGCGGGACGTATGCTTCGCTTACGGCGACCAAGAGGTGCTGCACAATGTCTCGTTCAGCATCGCGCGCAGGGAGCTGGTGGCGATCGTCGGCCCCAACGGCGGCGGCAAGACCACTCTGCTGAGACTTTTGCTGGGCGAGCTGCAACCGCGTTTCGGAAGCGTCCGGGTTTTTGGCGAACTCCCGGCGGTTTCCAAACGCCGCGTCGGCTATGTGCCGCAGGCAATCCCGTTTGACCCGCGTTTCCCGGTTTCCGTGCGCGAGGTGGTCTTGATGGGCAGGGTGGCGAAAGCCCGTCTGGGTATTTTCGGCAAGGCGGACCATACGGCGGCAGAGGAGGCGTTGGCGAAGGTCGGCATGTCCGGTTTCGCAGGGCGCGCGTTCGCGGAGATCTCGGGCGGGGAACGACAGCGCGTGATGATCGCGCAGGCTTTGGCGGGCGGCTCCGAAATGCTTTTTTTTGACGAGCCCGTCGCCAATGTCGACTCGAAACACGCCAGCCAGTTGTACAACCTTTTCAAAGAGCTTACTTCCGAAGGTGTCACGGTGCTGATGGTATCGCATAATCTGGGGGTTGTCACGGTACACGCCACGCAGATTCTGTGCGTGAACCGCACGGCCGGACTGCACGCCATCGGCGATCTGGCCTCGCAGACTTTCACCGAGGCCTTCGGCGGCAGCCTCACGGCGATCCGGCACGATTCGGACTGCCATGTGCTTGATCCTTCATCCGCGATGCACGCGCCGCATCACGGGCAGGAGAGAGGGGCAAGGTGACCCAATGCTCAGTTTCTTCAAAGACTTGCTGGAGTATCCTTTTCTGGTCAATGCCGTGCTGGCGGCGGTGCTGGCGGCTGTGGCTGCCGGTCTGACGGGCAGCCTGGTGGTGGTGCGGCGCTCGACCTATCTGGCCGGGGCTGTATCGCACAGTGTCTTGGCGGGCTTAGGTTTGGCCAGGCTGCTGCAGCGGCGCTTCGGCGTTCAGTGGCTGACCCCGATGGGCGGCGCGGCGCTTGTGGCGGTGGCGGTGGCCCTGCTGCTGGCGCGGCTGACCGCCCGCGGGCGGCACCGCTCGGACACGGTTCTGAGCGCGGTCTGGACCGGCGGCATGGCGCTGGGCGTCTCCTTTGTGGCTGCGACGCCGGGTTATCAGGACGACCTGATGAGCTATCTGTTCGGTTCCATACTGCTGGTCAGCGGCAGTGACCTGTTGTGGATGGCCGCGTTGAACGCTGTGATTATCGCGGCGATGCTCTTGTGCTACAACCGTTTTCTGGCGATCGCCTTTGACGAGGGGTTGGCGCGTCTGCGCGGGGTCAACACCGCGCTTTACGAAACAGTCTATCATCTGCTGGCCGCGCTGACTGTCGTTTTACTGGTGCGCGTGACCGGGATTGTGTTGGCGGTGGCGCTGTTGACCCTGCCCGCGGCCGCCGCAGGTTTGCTGGCGCGGCGGCTGGATCACATGATGGTGTTGGCGGCGGCGATCGGCATCGCGGTCGGAGTTGGCGGGCTGGCGGTCAGTTACACACCCGGGTTGCCACCCGGCGCGACGATCGTGGAGCTGGCGCTGGCGGTTTATCTCTTGGCCGCACTGGTCGGCCGCAGGTTCGCGCGCGGGTGAGGATACGCCGTCCCTCCCGGCGGGAAACTCCTGCCCGAGCGGAGTGACGCCTGCCGCCTGCCGCGGGCCGCCTGTCACCGCCGCGCCGCCCATTGCCTATTCCCTGTTTTTGTTGTTGTGTTCGCGACGCGCGACCGCTAGGCTAATGAGATTCTAAAAGCGCAAAGGAGGCGGTTATGCGAATGATCGGCGGGGTTGTTTTGTCATCGATGTTGGGGCTGGCGCTGGGCTGCGGCATGCTGTGCCCGGACAAGGATAACGGCGCGGCGGCCTGCGCTCCCGAGACTTGCCCAAAGGATCCAGCGCTGCCGTCGGATGAGTGTCCGCATCCTGACTCGCGCAACTGGCGGGTGCTGTTCAACC
>JAQWAM010000086.1 GCA_028707675.1 Kiritimatiellia bacterium
TGCCGAAAACGTCGGAACCGGCGTTCCAATCGGTTTGCTGCGGCAATTCCAGCAGCCCCGAAATCATGCGGCGCGCTTTGGCTGGCAGCAGCGTGTGGTACCAACACAGCGTCCACCGAGTCCCACATCTCCTGATTCTTCTCATCGGTCCGTGTCGAGCCCCGTTCATTCGCAAGCCGCTCGCTTGTTTCAAAATTACGGCAGCGCCGCGTGAAAGCGCAGCGATCACACCAGTAATCACACATGTTATAGATGCCGATAATATAGTCTCTATTCATAGATATCTCCTGCCTGCTGTGGGGGCCTGTATTTTGAATCTGTCGCACGCCTTGCGCTGTCACTTGTCCTCTTTCGCCGTCCCGCCCTCCGCGGCCGCCCAGGCCGTGTAGCCGTTGCTCGCCAGCCAGTCGGTGGCGGCGACATGGCCTTGCCGCGCCGCCTGCTTGCAAAGCTCGACGGCGCGGACATGGCTGAGCTTTACGCCTTTGCCGTACTCGTGCAGCAGCGCCAGGTTGTAGGCCGCGTCAGGCAGCCCCTTGGCGTGGGCTTTGGCGAACCACTCCGCGGCTTTTTCATGATCTTGCGGCACGCCCTCGCCGCGCACATACAGCATGCCGAGGTTGTTTTGCGCCTCAGGCAGGCCCGCCTCCGCGGCGCGCCGATAATAATCCTCGGCTTTGGCGTAATCTTTGTCAACAAACCGGCCGCGATAATACATGTAGCCCAGCGCGTTCCAAGCGCGCGGGCTGTTTTGCGCCGCCGACTTGCTGTACCAGCGGAAAGCGCGCTCGTTGTCTTGCGGCACCCCGCGCCCCTGCTCATACATCTGGCCGATATAAAATTGCGCTGTGGAGTGTTTATGCTCAGCAGCCTTGGCGAACCATGACAATGCCTTTAGCGCATCTTGTCGCACTCCCAGCCCGTCACGGTAAAGCACCCCGACATGCACTTGGGCTTCTACGTGGCCTTGACCGGCCGCGCGCGCGTACCAGAGGCCAGCCGAGCGGATGTCGCGCTGACCGCCCATGCCGCGCGCCAGCATGAACCCGTAATTGAACTGCCCGTCCGGGTTGCCCCTTTCCGCTGAACAACGGTACCAGCGGACGGCTTTCTCCAGATCCCGCTCCACGCCGCGCCCCTCTTGATAAAACCACCCCAGGTTGTTCATCGCATTGGAATGGCCCTTGCCGGCCGCGCGCGTGTACAGGTGCAGGGCCATGTCGTCATCCTGCGGCACGCCGTGGCCTTGCGCGTACATTGTGGCCAGATTGTATTCGCCGTTACTGTCGCCCGCCATCGTGGCCTGCCGGAAATAGACGCTGGCTCGTTCAAAATCCTGTGTGACGCCTGCGCCGTTATAGTAGAGCAGTCCGAGGCTGTTCAGAGCCAGCGGCTGACCCCGGCCGGCTGCCTGCTCGAACCAGTCACGCGCATCCGCAGGACGATTCATGTGCGACTGGCAGTCAAGGCCCAGCAGATACTGGGCCAGGGCATTGCCCTCTTCAGCATGTTTCAGAATCAGCGGACGCCCTTCAGAGAGATAACGCTCGCGCGTCTTTACCGGCAGTTGGCACAAAGGCTCCTGTTCGGAATAAACCGCCAGCAGGAACCGGAAGAAGGGATGGCCGGCCTCTGCCAAAGCCCGCACCTGCCGCGCCGCATCAGCGAACTCTTCAACACTGCCCGCCGCACGCGAACTGACAAAGCGCTCGACCGCGGATTTGACCTGACCGGGTGATTCCGCGGCATGCAAAAGACAAAACCCGTGAAGACATATTATAGTAAGAATCGGCAACCTCATGCGCGGGAGCACCTCGCTATTTAAATTTCACGAATGAGGCCTGACTGCTTTCACGCCGCGGGTCGAATAGAATAGCATCCGAGACAGGAGTCCTAGAGCCCAATAACTTTGTGTGTTTGCTGCGCCACCCCTTACGCCGCGCGTAGACGGTCATCTGATGGCCGCGCGTGAAGAACAGCGGCACGTCAGCTACCAGCGCCAATCCATACAAAAGTCTCAACCAACCCCCGCCCGGTCTGCGCCCGCCGGACGACCTGCTGCGGTCAACCCACTGCCGCACAAGCTGTACCCAGAAACGGCAGGTGTAACGGAACCCCAGAACATCAAACCCGTCTTTAAGCAGGCGAAAAATGTCGGCCTCGTTGAAACTGGCGCCAGCGCCTGAAACCGGTCGCTGGCGGTTGAACGCCGAAGCGAAGCCGAATTTTTTGCGGTATTCGACGGTAAGCAGAAAAACCGCGCCGTTTTTGAGCACGCGGTGGCACTCCCTGACCGTTTTGCCCGCCGCGGCCACATCAGCCAGAGTGCCGCGGGACAGTACCACTACATCAAACTGCTTGTCTTCAAAAGGCAGCTCGCCGTCCGCCCCAGAACACAAAACCCGGTCTTCCCCCAAAACCGTGGCCACCAGATTGCGGCGCTGCAAGGTCGGCTCGACACTGACCCAATAGCCGCCGCAATGGCTCAATATCCGGCTTGCTCCGGCATGCGTGAAGCCGATGTCGAGTCCCACCCTGACCCGTTGCCCGGATGTGCGTATGAAGTGCGAGACGGCGCTGACCTCGCGCCGCAACGGCAACGAATGGATGATTTCACGCCCGAATTTTATGTCAGAGGTTTTGCGCATGAAAAAGTCCAGATTTCCTTGACTTTATCACGTCCAGCCCCCTGCTGTCAAACTACAGCCTTTCAGCGATACGCTCGTATTTCGCGAAGGCGTCACGGATGCATTCCAGAACCGCCCGCGACGAGATCGTGGCCGCAGTGATCGCGTCCACTTCGCCGCCGTCGTTCTTGACGCGCCAGTCCGCCTTGATCGCGCGGCCCAGCAGCGGCCGCCGGAAGGCGTCGGACTCCATCTTGGTGCCCAGCCCCGGCGTCTCGCTGGCCACCAGCTTCTGGTAATTAACCAGTTTGCCGTCAGTACTGATGCCGACCATCAGAACAATAGCGCCGCCGTATCCGTTGTCGGATCGGCCTTCGACGGCCACGCCCGCAGGTTTGCCGTTCTGCGACGCCACAAAGCATACGACATCGCCGATCTCGCGTTTTTCGGGTATGCCGGCGCCAGCGGGCATGACCCCCGCGGCGGCCTTGGCGGTCCGTAGTTCCAACGCGGCCGCAATCGGTTCCTTGGTCTTGCTGTAAACCGCAGCCAACAGGGCCGAACTGACCGCGCAGATCACGGTCAGCACCAAAATAAGTTTGATTGTGTCATTCATGTCTTGCTCGTTTGGCGCCGAAGACGCGGTTGCGGGTGGCGCGGTTGATCAGCGGCGTGAAAGCGTTCATGATCAGGATCGCGAAACTGACGCCTTCCGGATAGGCGCCGCTCTTGACCGTGCGGATCAGCATGGTGATGATGCCGCAGCCGATACCGAAAACCAGCATGCCGCGGCGGGTGACAGGCGTGGTCACCATGTCTGTCGCCATAAAGAACGCGCCAAGCATCAGGCCGCCGGAAAACAGATGCGCCAACGGAGGCAGCGAGGTTGACGGCGCAGTCAGGCGCAGCACCGCGGCGTACGCCAGCACGGTCAACAGATAAGCTACGGGTATGTGCCAGGTGATGACCTTGCGCGCCAGCAGGTAGGCCGCGCCGATCAGCAGCGCCAGAGCCGATGTCTCGCCGACGCATCCGTTGATGTTGCCCAAAAAGAAATCACGCAGGAGCGAAAGGTCAAAAATCGGCAGGTCTTTGCCGGCCTTGAGCGCCTCTTTGGCATAGCCCAGCGGCGTGGCAGAGGTCACCGCGTCCGCCGCCGCCGTGGCGGCAGTGGCCGCGTCAACGGCGGCATAGCGCAGTTTTTGCGTCCACTCCGAGGCGCTCCAGGTGGTCATCGCGCCGGTAAAGGATATCAGCATGAAGGCGCGGCCGACCAGAGCCGGATTGAAGGGGTTGTAGCCCAGCCCGCCGAAAACCTGTTTGGCCACCACGATGGCGAAAAGCGATCCTGCCGCAGCCATCCACGAAGGCAACGCTGGCGGCAGATTGAAGGCCAGCAGCATGCCCGTCACCACCGCGCTTAAATCCGAGATGGAGTTGCCGCGCCGCATGGCCTTGCGGCAAGCCCATTCCGCCGCCAGGCAGGTTGCCACGCAAACTGTGGTCAGCCGCAGGGCGTCCAGCCGGAAGAACCACAACGCGGCCGCGAAAGCAGGCAAGAGCGCTATCACCACGTCTAACATGATGCGCTCTACCGACGCGCCGGAATGCGTGTGCGGCGACGAACTGATAACGTAAAAATCTTTGGAAACTGCTTCAGGCTTCATAACAACAATAAAATTGCGAAAACGTTATTAAAGATAAAAGACTTAGGTAAAAAAACGCAAGCGATATTTCTTATCATAGACGATTTTAGTGCCTTATGGCTCAACAAGCACGATAAAAAACAAGTTGTTTCTCACACGAAGACACGAAGGGCACGAAGGATTTTTGGGGGCATGGATCGGGGTTGTTTCTCACACGAAGACACGAAGGGCACGAAGGATTTTTTTAGGGGCGTTGCTCGGCAGGGATCAAGGGAAACCACAGAGGCACGGAGGCACAGAGAGTTTTTAATAATTTTCCCTTCTTTGTGCCTTTGTGTGAGATTAAATTGGGTTGCGGGCATCGCCCGAATTAGTCATATAGAGCGGCTGTTTGGTAACAAATCAATGCTTCAGGCCTTCGAGGTTAGGCTGCAACGTCCGGTTCTCCGACATCAGCTCGTCCAGCGTCAGCAGCCCGCGCCGCGCCGCCGCCTCCCGACCCAGAATTGCGGTGTAATTGCTGACCGCCGCCCGCGCGACATGCAAGCCCGAATAATCGCCGTCGTCGATCGCCCGCCTGAAGGCCTCGATGTTCTTGCGCACGCTGGCCTCCGGATTAGGTACGCCTCCGCTGAAATGGCGCGGCCCTCCGCGCACATACGCCTTGCCCGCGTAAGAAAGGCACGCCGTGCCCTGCGTTCCCTGTAATGACGCCGTCAGCCGTCCGGCGCGGAGCCAGTCGTGGTACGTGCCCAGAATGCCCTGGTGGCACCAGGCCAGCCCGTCGTCAAACAGGTAGACCACGGTTCCGGAATCCCGCGCGTCGCCGTGCGCGGAAGGCCTGAAGGCTGCCGAGGCGCCCATCGCGGCGACCGGCGCCCTGCCCAGCGCCCACACCACCGCGTCAAGGATGTGCACGTCATAATGCACGATGTAATCGCCGCCCAACGCCACGTCGTTGCACCAGACCAGATCCTTCAGCCGGGATTCGGCCGTTGTTCCCAAAGGCGGGTCCTGATAGCCGTTGCCGCCGGCCCAGCCGGATGAAAACACTGTCTGCAGTCTGCCCAACGCCCCGGCGCGTATGCGTTGCGCGACCTCCATGTTGACCGGATCGCACGGCAACTGGTAGTCAGCCTGAAAAACGATCTTGGCGGCGGCGGCCTGTTTGGCCAGCGACTCGATCACCCTTGTTCCCGGGATGTCGATCGCCACCGGTTTGGCCATGTAGATATGCAGTCCGGCTTCCAGCGCGGCGGCGGCATGTTCAGGGAAAAAAAAGGGAGGGGTTTGCAGCACCACGGCCTCCACTCCCGAAGCAATCAGCCGCTTGTAACCATCCAGCCCCGAGAAACAGGCCGCGGCCGGCACGCCGAGCTGCCGGCCCACGCGCCCCGCCCGCTCTTCAAAATAATCGGCCGCCGCCGTGAAAACAAATCCGCCGTTCGCGCGGAACAGGTTGCTGATCCACGCGCCGCGTCCGCCGCACCCGATCAGACCCAGCTTGACCTGCCGGCTGTAACCGCCCGCCGCCTGTGCGCTTACCTGCTCCGGCATTAACGGCAGAGCCGCCATGCCCGCTTGCGCAATCCGCAGAAAAGCGCGCCTGCCCATATGCCCGCCTGCGTTCATCACATCCTCCTCACTCGCCGGGATGGTAGCCCAGCCACCTTGCCACCGCCGCGTTTTTCGACCGCACATGCAGTTTCTTGTAAATCCGCAAAACGTATGTGTGAACCGTCGCGAACGCCACGTTCAGCCGATCGGCGATCTCTTTATATGAGAAGCCCTGCGCCAGCAGTTCAAGAATCTCTTTCTCGCGCGGCGCCAGATCCCCGGTTTCGCCCTCGCCGCCGGACGCGGCGCCCGGAGCCGGCGCGGCCGGCCGGGTCTGCTTGCGGAAGGCGTCCACCACCTTGCGCGCCAGAGCGCTGGTCATCGGCGCCC
>JAQWAM010000087.1 GCA_028707675.1 Kiritimatiellia bacterium
CTGCGAAGGCTCGACCCGCATCACCGCTGTCTTTTCGTCGATCAGCCCCTCTTTCACCAAATCCGTGCCGATCTTCACCGCCGCCGCCGCCGTACGCTTGCCGTTGCGGGTCTGCAGCATGTATAAGATGCCGTCCTCGATCGTGAACTCCAGATCCTGCATGTCGCGGTAGTGCCGCTCAAGTTTCACGCGGATCGCGTCGAGCTGCTTGAAAACCGTCGGCATCGACTCTTCCAGCGCCGGGTATTGCGCTTTGCGCACGGCTTCCGGAATGTTGCGCGCCTTGGCCCACTCGCGAGAGCCCTTAACCGTGATCTGCTGCGGTGTGCGTATGCCCGCCACCACATCCTCTCCCTGCGCGTTAATAAGATACTCGCCATAAAAATACCGGTGCTCGCCGGTCGAAGGATCGCGCGTGAAAGCCACGCCCGTGGCGGATTTGGCGCCGGAGTTGCCGAACACCATGGCCTGCACATTGACCGCCGTGCCGATCAGTCCGCGGATGTCATTCATAGCGCGGTATTTGATGGCGCGCGGGTTGTTCCAGGAACCGAAGACCGCGTCGATGCCGAGTTTCAGTTGGGTCATGGCGTCCGTCGGAAAATCACAGCCTTTGACGCGCTTGACCATCTTCATATACCGGGAGACGACCTCCTTAAGATCCTCCTCGTTCATTTCCGTGTCCAGCGTGTAGCCGCGGGAACGCTTGACCGCATCCAACTCGTGCTCGAAACAGTGGTGCTCGACGCTCATGACCACATTGCCGAACATCTGGATGAAGCGCCGGTAAGAGTCCCACACGAAACGCGGATTGCCGGTGCGGACGGTCATCGCCTCCACCGTGGCGGGATTCAGGCCCAGGTTAAGTACCGTGTCCATCATGCCCGGCATCGAGGCCGCCGCGCCGGATCGCACCGACACCAGCAGCGGGTTCTCGCCGTGGCCGAAACTCTTGCCGGTGGCCTTTTCAAGTTGGACCAGCGCCGCGGCCACCTCATCGCCGATCAGCGCGTGCAGCGCCTTCCCGCCGATCTCGTAGAACTTGGCGCACGCTGCCGTGGTGATGGTGAAACCCGGGGGCACCGGCAGACCCAGACCGGCCATGTCCGCAAGATTCGCGCCTTTGCCGCCCAGCAAAGGCTTCATCGTCACGTCGCCCTCAGACTGTCCCGCGCCGAAAAAATAAACGTGCTTGCCCTTGCCCGCCATGCCGCGGCAGGCGCCTGTCTTCTTATTCGTTTTTAAGCTCTTTGACATTTCCTGTTATTCCCTTTTTTGCAAAACGGCAGTTATTTTAGCACAGGCGGCCGATTAGTCAAATGCTGCGCTGGGAATGAGTACAAAGCGAGCGCGATTCAAGCCTTGCATGCGGACGCGCCGTCGCTAACGATTAAATCCGGATAGTAAATTTCAGCACATTCCGGGCTAATCCCGTTGGTTATTTTATTGAGTAGCGGGTGGCCTTGGTCAGTGCCTTCCACAACTGTTCGGGCGTCTCGGCCGCCAGAACCGCTTCACGGTGCTGCTCTTTTAGGAACGTTTCGGTCAGACCGGAAACCAGTTTCAAATAAAAGGCGCTGACCGCCGTCGGGATCGTTATGAAAAAAATCATGTTCGCGACGCTGCCGGCGTCGTCGTATTTGACGCCCTTGCGAGAGACCCCGAGGGCCAGGGTCAAGCCGCCTCCCTCCACGCCGCGCACGTGCGGAAAAGCCAAGCCGTTCTCCATGGCCGTGCTGAGCACCGCCTCGCGCTCCAAGGCGCTCTGCACCAATTTTTCGACTCCAGACACAAAACCCGCCTCGTTCATCACCTTGGCCAGCTCCTCAATGGCATCGGCACCGGTATCCGCCTTCAGATCCGCAACCATCAGCGATTCGGCGGAGAAGCGCGATATGCCGGACTTGCGCGGCTCGGTGCGGCTCGGCATGTCGCCCACCCAACGCGGCGCGTCGCTCTCTTCAAACAAGATGCGCGCGCAACTGGGACAGTTCTGTATCTGCTTGCGCAGACGCACGGCCTGGACCTGACTGATCGGCATGCGCATTCCGCAGATGGCGCAGCATCCGTTGTACATCGGAGCCATCACTATATGGTCTTTTTTGTACAGCCGCATATACAGCGATTTGACATCCTGGGGCAACTTGTCGGTAAGCTGGTCGATCGAGTCGTTCAGGTGATCCATGTGGCTGCCGTCACCTGTGGTCCGGTGTTCGTCACGGATCAACACAAGCTCTTGAAGCTGGTTCAAGTGGTTTATTAAACTTTGCATGCTGCTATTTCCTCGCGGATTATTTTGTAATGATCATTATGAGCCGTGACCATATTCTGCCCAAACTGTGATTTGGTATTATTGCTTAATGATATGCAGGTGTCAATTAAACGCTGAAAACGAACAACAATTCAGCAATTCCCGGGTGAATCGACAAACTAACCGTGCCCCTCCGGCGTGTCCGGGGGCGCGGTTAGTCTGCCAAAGGCGATTTTACTTTGTCCTTTGACCTGAGTCTCATTCGGTGAAGTTGACGCTATCGCCGGTACGCATCAAAAGGAATATCTCCTCGATGTCGGCTTTGCGGAAACGCACAGCCCCCCCGTCCGGCGGCTGATTGAAGGTGAACTCGTCACCGGCGCCTTGCAGCGACACCGCGTCCAAGCCCGGCGCGGTGTCGACGCGGCTCAACGCCAACTCGTGAGTTCCGGATGCGCCAGAGCGCGGTTGCGCGTTTGCGTGCGGTTTTATGACGCGGCGTTTGACCGTGTAGCTTCCGGACGGGAGCAGTCCCGGCTTGCCGGGGCTGATCTCGTAGCTCTTGAAAAAATATCCGTTCAACGTGAGCACGGCCTTTTTGGCGCGTTTGAAGACCGTCAGCTCGAAAACCGGGTTTTGCAGCACCCATATCTCGCGGCCGACGCGCAGGCTTTCGGGACGGTCAATGCCGTTGACCTTCAGAATGTAATCGACGGTGTTGCCGTACTGCCGCGCCAGACGGCTTATGACATCGCCGGACACCACCTTGTGGCGCGTCTTCTCCGGCATGGGGCGGGCGCCGAAAGTCATGGCGGTGTTCAGGGCGCCGATTTTGCGCTCCACGAAGGCCCGTATCTCGTCTGCGTCTCGCCGCGTCAGCAAATGCAGCAGGATTTTGCGCGCGCCGGACATGTCATCTGAGTTCTCCAGCTCCGCCACCTGATCCATCAGCCTCTGCACCTCCGGCGGCAGCTTGCGAGGGGGTTGCGCCATAGCGGCCGCAGTAGCGGCGCGCGCCGTGTCGCCGACCCGGCGGACGGCCGCGCCGTCAGCGGGTTTGGACGCGGCGTCTCGGGCGCGTCTGGAAAAGAACCAGTGCCTCAGGAATGAAGGCCGCTCGCGCTCGGCCTCGACTTCCGGCAGCCGGTAGCGCGCGCTGCCCAGCTCGTCTTCTGGCTTGTCCTCCTGCCCGCCGCCGCCGCAGCCGCGGAAGAACAGAGCCGGAAGAACCACAACCATGACCAAGACCAACGGAACCCACAGTCTGCGGAGATCCGGCCCGGGATTGTCGTCATATTCAATGCCGTATGTTCCGCGCCGCAATTACATCGCCCTCTCACATGCTGATGCGGCTAAGGCCGCATCATTCGCTCCCGCCATCGCGCGGAGGGCTGACGGCAGGGCTTTTTCAATGTCAATTCGCATGGCGCCGCATGGCGCCGCCACGCGCTCCGCGAAACGCACCCGCCATGTTACCGGGCCGGCGGTGCCGCACGAGAAAGCCACACGCACGATCCCGTTCTCGGTTTTCGGCTCGTGTATGTAGGTCATGGGCTGCTCCGGCGTGTTGGCGTTCGAATAAGCGTCGTCCGGCCGCACCGCAACACCCTCGCCCGGCGCTATGGCCAGCTCGTAACCGTTGCCGCCGGTGACGGAAGCGGAAACTACAGCCCCCGCGCTCGCGCCGTCGCCAGCCCGTATAAGCAGCACGCAGATTTCGTTCGCGACAACCTCGACCGACCCAGAAAGCTCCCTAATTCTGGCGTTCCAGCGCACTTCGGCCACTGCGCAAGAACCACGCGCCACTCCGCCCGTCACACAGATGACACTCGGCCGTCCGCCCTCGCAGCTTGTAGCGACATCATCGTCTGCGGCACACAGGCGTCCGGGCCAGCCCGCCCCGAAGGCTGCCAGAACCATAGCGCCTGCCGCCGCCAGACGGCTCCGGCTCAATCGAACAATGCTCTGGTAGTCATGCCTTAACACAGCACTACTTTACCGTTTCAACCCGCTGTCCGCAAGCCCAGCAATTCTACTTTTGGCGAGGAAGGCGGGATTGCCCAGTCTGTACAAAACTAAATTCAAAATTGACAAGCATAAGTCATAAGTCATAATATGGCGACATGAGACTAACACTATCCATACCCGACACGGTGGCGTATCGTTTTCAAGTTGCCGTACCTCCAAGGCAACGGTCGAAATTGGTGGCCCGTCTCTTGGAGCAGGCCTTGGCAGAGCGAGAAGAATCTCTGGCCGCCTCTTGCCGTGCCGCCAACCGGGACGCGGCTCTTGCTAAAGAAACCGACGAGTGGCAGGCGTTCGACGACGGAGTTACGGAATGAGCGAAGCAACCATCACACGCGGCGACGTCTGGTGGGTCTCTCTTGACCCGACACAGGGGTCTGAGATTAAGAAGACGCGCCCCTGTGTGGTGCTGACCCACAACACGGTAAACAAACTCCGAAAGACAATCATCGTCATTCCGCTTTCCTCGACCGCCAGCCCACACCCGCCAATCACCGTGCCGGTCATCTGTCAGAAGCGGGAGGTCGTAGCCGTCATTGACCAAATCCGCGCCGTTGCCAAGCATCGGTTCAAATCCAAGATCGGAATGATCGCACCGAATGATCTCGACGCCATCATCCGAGCCTTGTCGACTATTCTGGAAATACGATGAAAGCGCACAACCAGCCCGCCCATGTAAAGCCGCAGCCGCGCCGTGCATGGTGGGCGACGTTCCCGCGATAATGATTACTACCGTTCATCCAAGCTGCTTTATCGACAACAGTTATTCCATGTACCCGCCCTTCGGTATGTTGGAATCCTGCGGCATCATCGCGACAGGCGGCAAGCCGCCAGTCATAAATCAGCATGAGGATCCAAAAAAGAATGAAAAAGAACCAGATCATCGCCGCAGCCGCAATCGCGGCCGCAAATGTCGCATTCGCCGATTTCAAGAAACCGGCCGAACCGCAGAACGTCCCCGAACTTATGGCGACCGCCGCCGGTGAGGCGGTGACTACTCGCGAACAGTGGGAAAAGATCCGCCGCCCCGAGCTCCTGCGGACCTTCCTCGAAAAGGAATACGGCGCGCGTCCCGTGGAGCGTCCGGCAGACCTGAAGTTCGAACAGCTCGGCGCCGACGCAGAGGTGTACGGCGGCAAGGCGGTCAAGAAGGTCATCCGCGGCACGTATTCGGGCCCCGGCGGCGCGGCCTCCTTCACATTCGCGGCGTGGATTCCAAAGTCGGCAAAACCGGTTCCCGCATTCATCCATGTTTCGCCGCGGCCTGCGGCAACCGCCGCTGATCTGGACGGCCCGCGTCCGGTTTATTACCTCCCGGCAGAATACATCACTTCGCGGGGATATGCGGCGCTCGCCTCATGCGACTACGATTTCACGCCCGACTTCAGCATGTTTCCTGACGCGCCGACAAGCGGTGTCTTCAAAGCTTACGGACCAAAAAGCATGCAGGGCCGCAGACCGGACGAGTGGGGAATCCTCTCCGCGTGGGCGTGGGGCGCTAGCCGCATCATGGACTGGATCGAGACCCAGCCGGGCATCGACGCGCAGCATGTGGGCGTGGTCGGTCTTTCCCGTAACGGGAAGACAGCGCTCCTCGCGGGCGTCACCGACGAACGTTTCGCGATGGCCGTTTCCTGCTGTTCGGGCTGCGGCGGCGCAAAGCTCAACCATATCCATTGTGAAGGATCCGAAACGATCAAACAGATCATGGGTCCCGCCTCGCGCTGGTTCTGCCCCGCTTTCGCCGAATATATCGGAAAGGACAAAGCGATGCCGTTCGACCAGCACCAGTACCTCGCGCTCCTAGCGCCGCGTCTCCTTTATGACTCCAGCGCGACCGAAGACACTTGGGCCGGGCCGCGCGGCGAATTCGCGTCCGCCCGGCTCGCTTCCCCCGCCTGGGAACTGTACGGC
>JAQWAM010000088.1 GCA_028707675.1 Kiritimatiellia bacterium
CCTCCCGCACAGACTCAAGAGTCTCCCCGGGATGCACGTTCAGGCAATATGGCATGATCGGCATAATCCAGACCGCGGCAGCGGTCAGCGCCCCTTACCGGCAGGCGCTCCGCGCCGGGTCGGACGACGCGTCGCAGCGCCGCATCGAACACGGCAAGACGCTGTCCAAAAGCCCGGCCAGCCAGAGACCTGCCGTCAGCACTAACAGCAGCACAACAGCGATGATCCGGTTGCGCGCCCGGTTGTCATCCGCATACGGGTCGGTCAACTGCAGTTCGGCCTGCTCCGGCAAGGCCGCCTCGGCGGTGAACAGCTTGCCAAGCTTGAGCGAGATGCGCAGATTGCGGTTGACCGCCCAGCCGCAAGCGTTCAGGATCGGCGCGATGTCGCGCGCGCGCAACTTGAACCAGGTCAGAATCACGGACGGGCCGGAAACGAGCAGGAATACCGCCAGAACGCCGGCCGCGACCTTCCACAGCGGCAGTCCCGATGCCACGCTGACCAGCCCGCCCACCGCGGAGCCGATCAAGCCGATGGCGATGCCGAGAGCCGCCACCGAAGAGGCCAGAGCCGCGCCCTCCATTTTTTTCGGCGGCTCGCCACCCGCCGCGCCCGCGGCGGCGCCGTCCACCTTCTTGGCCGCGCCAGCCAGCATCGCGTCCTGCTTGCCGGCCAGCATCTTCTTGACCTGTCCGCCGATCATCGCCGCGATCTTGCGCCACGGATCCCAGAACGCCTCTTTGAGGCTGATGGCATGGTCCACCATCTTCACTATCACGGCGTCCCAGTCTTTGCCCTCCATATCATAAAAGATGCCGTTGCGCCCGACCCACAAAGACCGAGCGAAACCGGCGGTCACCGCCGCGCAGACGGTGCGCGTTTCGCCCGATCCCGGCCGGGTGATCCGGCAATACGCCAGACAGCAATTACCGGCCGCGGCCTGCGCCGCGTGCGCGGCCGCGTCGTCCACATGGAAACACAGAGTGCTGGCGCGCGCGTCCATATATAGGGTGCCGACGCGGAAGATCGCGCAGGCGTCCGGCTTGTAAAGTTGCGACATGCTGACGAAATTGTTGAGCAGCGTGACGAGACTGGCCTTGTAGCGCAGCAACTTCTCGACCTCGTTGATCCGGGCGTTTTCCGCTTCCAGCGACGCGTCCTGCGCGATCAGCGCCGCGATCCGCGCTTTGGCCTGCCCCGCCGCGATCTCGGCCAGGCGCGCCGCGCCCAAGCCTTCCACCTCCTGCCCCGCCTTGGCCGCGGCCCAGGCTTCGTAAGGGGCCAGCTTGGCCTTAATCTCCCGCCACTGCGCAAAAGTCAACGACTGGCATCCCGCCCCCAGCAGCGGCTCGACCGCGGCCATCCTGAAGGCGCTCATCGCCGCCTGCCACGCGGGGTTAACACCCTCAGTCAAAGGCAACGCGCGGTCAGCCTCGACCCGGGCCAGCGGGAACGCCGCGACCGACGCCAGACCGTCCGTCAAATCCTCTCCCGCCAAGGCCGCGAAATCGTCGTCAGACCGGCTGAGCGGTCCTGCCGCCCGCGCGTCGAAAGCCGCCAGACGGCAACGGGTGAAATAGTCTTCGATTTTGGCGCGCACCGCCTGCAGCGCCGCCTCTGCCGCTGCGGTTTTATCGCCCAGCGGCAACACCGCCGCATCCGCCGCGTTGCGCCAGGCCAAATGCGCTTCCGCGGCCGCGAAGAAAGCGTCCGCCTTGGCCTGGCTCACGCCCGGCTTGCCGCTGCGGTCGGCTTCCGGCCCGAAAGCCGCGATGATCTCACCGATCACCTGCCGGACCGCGGGATCGTCCGCCGCATCCTCCGGCACAATACCGTCACCGTTGAAGCGCGTGTCCGCGAAAATCCGCGCCGTGTCGGCCGCATCCGCCAGCGTGATCGCGTCGGCCGATTCTTTGCCAAGGTTTGAAAGAATCCGTTTCGCGTTCGCCAAAAGGTCTTTACCTTCGGGGGTGGACTCGTTTACCGCAGACAACCGCAGGCCGTCCCCGGCTTCCATCAGCACATCCAGCGAAACCAGCCGATCTTTCAGCCACTCGATCGCCGCCAAAATCTCCGGGACGCGGATACGCCCGTCGCCGTCTGTGTCCAAAAGCTCAAGGGTTTTATGATCGAAGCGCACACCTTTGGTCGGACAGCTCAACGCGGTCCAGAGCTTTTGATCCAATTCGGATAAACGGGCGATGTCCTCGCCGTTACGCAACAACACCTGATCCAGACCGCATACGCGGAAGAATTTCCACTTGTGCATTTTGCCTTCCTTTTAATAAAAACAAACCTGCCTGTTCGCTTGATCATCCCAAAACAACCCGTACAAATTAATATTATCCTGCCTGTTTTTTTTGCGCAATGGTTATTTTGCGTTAACACATGACTTCAACCGACTAATTTTTGCGGATCAGTTGTGGACATTCCCGCTCTTTGATAAACTAAATCCGTCAAAGCAGGGTTATTGCGGCAGGAGGGGGACATGTTTTTCGGTTCGTTTGATGTTATCCGGGTTCGCACTGCCGCTGACCATTTTGCCCTTCCCGGATTACCGCAGCGCGCTGGACGATGTCAGTCAGGGCAAAACCGACGCGGTGATCCTTAACCGCTTCCATGGCATGCAGTACAGCCGGGAACGCGGTCTGGAGGACACGGCCATCATTTTCAACCCCACGCGCCTCTTTTTCGCGGCGTCGCGCAGCGGGCGCGAGTACCTGCTGGCCGCGATCGACAAACACCTGATCCAAATGAAACGAAATCCCGACTCGGTTTATTACCGATCCCTCAAGCGCTGGACCTCGGAGCCGGCGGCTTTCCGGCTGCCTGGCTGGTTACGGACAGCCGGTATCGCCGCCGCCGGCCTGCTGCTCGTCAGCTTGGCATGGAGCGTCACGCTCCGGCGTCAGGTGACGCGCAGCAATGCCGCTCTGGCCTCGCGGAACCGTTCTCTTAAGCTGCTCTACGAATGCGGCCAGGCCATGGCGCGCTGCGCGGACGAGCGCAGTTTCCGTCAATTGATCGAGCAGGCTCCGGAAGCGATCTTCATCCAGACGCAGGGTCGCGCCGTCTTTCTGAACCCGGCGGCGTGCGCCCTGCTGGGCGCCGCTTCGCCAGAGTCGCTGCTAGGCCGGCCGGTGTCGAGTTTCATCCACCCGGATTTCCGAGACGAGGTCATGCGGCGTATCGCGCTAATGAAAGAGCGCCGCGAACCGGCGTCCTTGTCTGAAGAGGTCTTTGTCCGGACGGACGGCACGCCGGTGACGGTCGAGGTGATCGCCACGCCCTTCGTCTACGGCAACGAGAGCGGCTCGCTGGTTTTCGCGCGGGATGTCACGGAAAGAAAGATTCAGTCGCACCGTTACGAAAGCCTTGTGGAGGACATGCCCTCGGTGATCTGCCGCTATGCGCCGGACGGCACCCTGACCTTTGTCAACAAGGCCATCTGCGCGTTTCTGCGTCTCGACCGTGCAGCGGTCGTCGGCCGGAACGTCTACAGTTTTCTGCAGGAAGAAGATCGTGCCGTCGTTAAAACCGCCATAACCGGACTGACCCCGGGAAAGCCTATAGCGGAATATACGCTCTCAATACGCCGGGGCGACGGCGAGATGAGGCAGTTGCGGTGGGTCAGCCGGGCGATTTTCGCGCCGGACGGCCAGATTCAGGAGTATCAGTCGATCGGCTTCGACATGACCGACCAGCGCAATCTGGAAGAGCAACTTGCGCAGTCGCAGAAAATGGAGACGATCGGCTTGCTGGCGGGCGGCGTGGCGCACGATTTCAACAACGGGCTTCAGATGATCTTGGGCTTTGCCGAGCTGGCGCTGATGCAGACATCGCTGAACGACCCCCGCGCTGACGACCTGCGGGAGATCGTCTCGGCCGCCCAGCGCGCGAAACGTCTGACCTCCCAACTGCTGGCCTTCAGCCGCCGGATACCCATGGAACTGCGCGAGCTTAAGCTAAACGAAGAGATCGAGAGCCGCCGGCGGATGTTGTCGCGGCTGCTCGGCGAGGATGTCCGCGTCGAGATCTCGCTTGACCCGGCCGCGCCCGCAATCTTGGCCGATGTCGGCCACATCGAGCAGGTGCTCTTGAACCTCGCCGTGAACGCGCGGGACGCCATGCCGCGCGGCGGCAGGCTTACCGTCAGCACGAAACGCGTGGATGTCAACACGGTGACCGAAACACGGGGGCAGGCCGGGGCGCTGCCCGGAGTCTACGCGTGCCTGAGCGTTTCGGACACGGGGAGCGGCATTCCGCAGGATATCCAGAAAAATATTTTCGATCCGTTTTTCACGACTAAAGGCAAAGAAAAAGGCACCGGCCTGGGGCTTTCCACGGTTTACGGGATTGTCCGCCAGCTCAAGGGTTGGATTGAAGTGGAGTCGCAGACGGGGCAGGGCGCAGCCTTTAAACTGTATTTTCCCGAGAGTGCGGAACAGACGCGGCAAGCGGCGCCTAAGCCGGCAGGCGCCGCGCATGTACATCCCACATCCGCCAGAATCCTGGTGGTTGAAGACATGGAGGAAGTCGGCCGCATCGCCGAGCGCATCCTAGCCGCGCAAGGATACCGCGCGGTCATCGCCACCAGTATCGCCGCGGCGAAGGCGGCCTTGCGCGACAGCGAGGGCTTCGACCTGATTTTCAGCGATGTCGTGCTGGGCGACGGCAACGGCTTGGATCTGGCTGAGGAAGTTTTCAAAGAAAAGCCCGGGGCGCGGATCCTCTTCGCCAGCGGGTACGCGGACGAGCGCGTCCGGCTGACAACCATGCATGAGCGCGGCTGGAAGTGCCTCACCAAGCCATATGCCGCCAAAGACCTGCTGGCAGCCGTGGCGGAGGCGCTGTCGTCAGCTCCGGCGTCATCCTGACCGGCCGCCGCAAAACCTGAACTCTGAACCCAGACTCCTGAATCCTCGGTGCGATACAATAAATTGAAAACACGCCGAACGGCCGACGCGAAGCATCGGAGCTATACAGCTCAAGGCGCTTTTGTTAAATTTCAAGAACTATGCGTTTCTTCTGGCCAGTTTATATCAGCGTCGCCGCAGCAGCCACTGCCGGCATTTATGCGGCCGCGCCGCTGGCGCGGCCTTACCTGCCTGATTTTCTTAAACCCGCCGCGCCCGTCAAGACGGCACAGAGTGCGTCCCCGCAGAGTCCCGGCGTGCTGTTGCTTAAGGCCCGGACCCCGTCCCGGCCGCAACAGACCGAAAGCGGCGATCCATCGGAGGGACGGGCATTGTCCCCTCCGCAGACGACGCAGAGTCCGTACCCGCAGCCCTCGCCTGCGCCCGTCGCGCCGTCCGTAAGCGAGGAGGACGAGCTGCCGCCGGCTTTAAACGGCATCTATTTGGCCAGCGGCAACGAACGGCCGGGCTGGGGCATGACGCGACTGCGCGCTTCGGTTTACGCGCTCGACGGCACCCACTCCGGACATGTCGCGGCCGGCACACTGGTGGAGTTCCGCGACATTAAAAAGTCTTCCAAAGGCAAAATGGTCGAGTGCGTCGTGATATTGGAAGGGCGCAGGTCGGAGCCGGTGCTGGTCAGCTCCAAGGAACTGCGGCTCTTCACCGGGTCTTTTCATAAACTCTCGGCGCGGCAGATGGGCGATCTCCAGAAGTATTACGCTTTGAGCGGCAAGGTCGCCGAACGCAAGAACGAGCTGCTCAAGATCGCCGCCGCCAAAAACCCGCATTTCAGGCAGTATGAGGCCGCGCTCAAAAACCTCATGGAGCACATTGACCGGGCCGGTCAACTGGCACGGCAGAGGGACGCTGCGACAGGACTGGTCAAGATGCGCCTGGAAGACCAGCTCCGTACCATGAAGCACGACGAAGTGCGCCTGCGCGCCGAGTATGACGCCGCGCACAAGCGGTTCCGCGAGTGGAAAGAAAAGAATCCGGACGCGCTCGCCAAACCGGAGAACGACCCGCAGATCATGCGCTTCAACGACGAGATGGCCGCACTGCGCCCGCGTGTGCCCGGCTTGGCCTATTGAGCGGGAAGCCCGCGCGAAGCGCTGACCGCAACGGGAAGAAAGAGCGCGCCCCCGCTTGAATTTCGGAGCATTAAACTCCGTAAATGTTGTGTTTAGGAGTTTTTTATGGACAAAAAAGCCGTCCGCAGCAAAAGCAAGATAAAGCCATCGGCCACGGATG
>JAQWAM010000089.1 GCA_028707675.1 Kiritimatiellia bacterium
TGCCGCCGTCGAAGCCCTTGACGGTTTTTTCGATATTCTTCAGGTGTGCGCGGCGGATTTCGAAGAGGTGCGGCGAAGAGTCCACATAGATGTAGAGCGTGTTGTTCTCCCATTTTCCGGGCCGCGCCACCTTAGCGACTTCCGGGGGCACCAGATTAGCCCAAGCTGCGGTCAGGCGACTGAGCCAGGGGTTTCCGTTTATTTTTAAGCGCGCCAGTATTTTTTCGACAGCCGCAGCCATGGGCTCGGGTTCCTGGCGTGTCTCGGGCGGGTCGTGGTCGATCGGCAGGCCCGGCATGACATTGTTGAAAAGGCGCCGGACACCGCTGTTGTGCCGTTTGTCGCGCTCGGTCAGCTCACGCCGCGCGGCGGACTTTCTGACCCGGAAGGCGTCCTCGTTGTCTTTGGCATCGAAAAAGACGTTTTCAGGAGACGGATTATCCGCCGGGTCAAACTGGTGTTTGCCTTTACGCATGGTTAAAGTATATCATTGTCACATTGATGAAATGAAGTGAAGAGGAGCACTCAGTGAAAAAAGGCAACATGCTGATAGCCCAGAGCGGCGGACCGTCCATGGTGATCAACCAGAGTCTTGTCGGCGCGGTTCTGGCGGCGCGGGACAACAAAGGCATCGCGAAGATCTACGGGGCGCTGCACGGTATCCAGGGCATCCTGAACGAGGATTTTATCGATTTGAAGAAAGAGAACCGCAAAACGCTGGAGGCGGTCGCCAACACGCCTGCCTCCGCGCTGGGTTCGGTGCGGAGAAAGCCCACGCCGGAAGACTGCGAGGCGATTTTCCGTGTCCTGTTAAAGCTTGACGTGCGTTATTTCTTCTACATCGGAGGCAATGATTCGGCGGAGACGGTGCATATCATCAACGAGGCGGCTGTCAAGGCCGAGTACGCCATACACTGTTTTCACATTCCCAAGACCATTGACAACGATCTGCGCGAGAACGACCACACGCCGGGTTACGGCAGCGCCGCGCGGTTCGTGGCTTGCGCGGTCAAGGGCGACGATCTGGACAACCGCGCGCTGGGCGGGGTCAAGATCGACGTGATCATGGGCCGCAACGCGGGGTTTCTGACCGCGGCGGCGGCTTTGGCGCGGCAGGATCAGGATGACGGCCCGCATCTGGTCTACCTGCCGGAACGCGCTTTCAGTGTCGAGCGGTTTGTCAGGGACGTGAAATCCGCCATGAAAAAGTTCGGGCGTTGTGTGGTGGCGGTTTCGGAGGGAATCGCTGACAAGGACGGCACGCCGATAGTCGCCAAGTTTACGCAGGAGACGGATTCGCATGGCAATGTGCAGTTGAGCGGCACCGGGGCGTTGGGGGATCTTTTAGCCAAGGCGTTGAAAGAGCGCGCCGGCATCGCGCGTGTGCGCGCCGACACCTTCGGCTATCTGCAGCGCTCTTTTCCCGGCATAGCCTCTGCCACTGATGCTCTTGAGGCGCGTCTGGCGGGAGTCGCCGCGGTCCAAGCGGCGGTCGACGAGGATGTGGCGAGCGGATCGGTCGCGATCAAGCGGCGTCCGACTAAAAAGTACAGCGCGGAATTTGTGGTGGTGCCGTTGCGCAAGGTGGCCAAAGAGACCCGCCACATGCCGGACGCTTTCATCAACAAAGCCGGGAACCACGTGACTAACGCCTTCATAGAGTACGCGCGGCCGCTGGTGGGCGCGCTGCCGCCCTGCGCGCGGTTTGAGCAGTTGAGGGGGAGGGAAGTTCGTTAGTGCATTAGTTCGTTAGTGCATTAGTTCATTAGTGCATTAGTGCGTTAGTTCATTGGTTTGTTAGTGTGGCAGTTATGCGGGATGGGCGGCGAGGGAAGTGGTTTTTATGGAAACAGACGACAAAAAAATCAGCGGGATCGCGCCGGATGAGACGCTTTCGCGCATAGAACTGCAGATCGAGCAGGAGAAACTGAAGCTGGAGCGCGAGCGGATGCTGCTGGAGCGCGAGCGCCTGGAGTCGGCGCGCGCGCGGATCAAAGCAGCGGAAGGCTTGCATACCGACAAGAACGGCAAACTGGCCGTGAGCGTCTCCACGCTGATTATGGCTTCGATCATTTGTGCGCTGACGGGGGGCATACTCGGCGCGTTTTCGGCGTCGACGCATCTGAGCCGCCGCAGTGCGGCTCGACTGCAGGAGGTCATGCAGACGTTAGCGGCGGTGTCTCCGGATGGTATAGGGGTGACCACCAATGCGTCCGGCGCGGCCGTGGCGGAACTGCCGGCCTGGCTGAAGGCCATGCAGCCGAAGGACGCGCATGCCGGAATCTCGCTGGTGGTCATACAGTAGCGCCGGGCGGTTGGCAAGGGCGGCAGACGAGAGGAATGAGAATGTCTTTTTTTAAAGCTTATGACATGCGCGGCGAGTTCGGGCGAGACTTCACTCTCGACACCGTCTATCGCATCGGGCGCTGGCTGCCGTCGCTGTTGGAAGCGCGGCGCATGCTGGTGGGGCTTGACGCGCGGCTGACTTCGGAAGCTGTGCGTGACGCTCTGGTGCGCGGCTTGACGGAAGCGGGTTGTGACGTGGACGACATGGGGATGGCAACGACGCCGATGGTCTACTTTTTCACCGCTCGGGATGGTTATGACGCTTCGGTGCAGATCACGGCATCCCATAATCCGGCTAGTCACAACGGCATGAAAGTGTCCAGGGCCGAAGCCGTGCCGGTAGGTTACGACAGCGGGTTGGCCGAGCTTGAGCAGCGGGTGCTTTCGGGCGAATTGCCGACTGCGGCGAAAAAGGCCGGTGAACAGCGGCAGGTAGAATGCCGCGGGCGCTTTGTCGAATGGCTGCGCGGGTACGGGCGTGATTTATCGGGGTTACGTTTAGCGGTTGACTGTTCCGACGGCGTGGCCGGCATGTTCGTGCGCGAGCTTTTCGGCGACGGCGCGCTGTATCTCAACGACGTGCCAGACGGGCGTTTTCCCAATCACGCGCCCAACCCGCTTGAGGCCGAGAACCGCGAACAGTTGAGGACGGCGGTGCTGGCCGGAAGGCTTGACGCGGGAGTCATATTTGACGGCGATGCCGACAGGGTTATGTTTTTGGACGAGACCGGGGCATTCGTCCAGCCGGACTATCTGATACCGCTTTTAGCGCGGCATTTCTTGGCGACGGAGCCTGGCGCCACGGTCGTCCATGACATACGCACCTCACGCGGCGTGATAGAGGCGCTGAAGGCGGACGGCGCGCTGCCGCTGATGGGCAGGGTGGGGCACGCTTTCGCTAAAGTGCTGCTGCGCGAAAGCGGCGCTGTCTGCGGCGGCGAATTGGCCGGCCACTATTATTTTCGGGATTTCTTCTGCTGCGATTCCGGGGAGCTGGCGGCACTGCTGATTCTTGAAGCTCTTGTTACAGCCAAAAAAAACGGGGTGAGTTTCAGCGGCCTGGTCGAGCCGATCCGCAAATATGCAAACTCGGGCGAGCGCAACTACCGCATTGAGGATAAAGAGGGCGCCATCAAGGCGGTCTTGATGTATTTGGAGGATTGCGGCGAACCTCTGGCGCGGGCGGATTTTGACGGTGTTAGGGTTGATTTTGCGGAGTGGTGGGTGAATGTCCGCAAATCCAACACCGAGCCTTATTTGCGTCTGGTGGCTGAGGCTGCCGACGCGGAAAGTCTGGCGGGACGGCTGAAAGATTTGGAAACGGTGCTGGCGCCTTTTGTCAATGCTTGAGGTACGGGTGGGGGTCGAAGGATGCTTGAGGTCGAGCGCATAACTTTTTCGTACGGCAGGCGACGCGTGGTTGACGACGTGTCGTTCGACATCGCGCCGGGCGAAATTGTCGCTCTGACCGGGCCTAACGGCGCGGGCAAGACCACCCTGGTCAAAGTGCTGGCGTGCCTTTTGATGCAGGAAGCGGGATTGGTACGCCTGGACGAGGTCGATCCTCTTATGCGTCCGGTCAAGTATCGGCGCTTGATCGGGTATCTCTCCGAGCGCTGTCCGTTGTACGACGAGATGACGGTTGACGAATACATCACATACCGTGTGCGTCTGAAGGGTGAGCGTAATCTTCGCGTGCGGCGCCGTGTCAGCGAATCGTTGGAAATGTGCGGCTTGGGCGATGTTGCCGCCATGCGCATACGATTGTTGTCGCAGGGATACCGCAAGCGGGTCGGCTTGGCGGAGGCGGTGGCTCTGCATCCGCGGCTGCTGCTGCTGGACGATCTGCTGGCAGGCATCGACGCGGGTCAGCGCAAAAAGACGGCCGCGCTATTGTCGGCGGCCTCGTCGCGTTCGGCGATTCTGGTGACGGGGCATGAGCTGCACGAGCTTTTGCCCTGGTGCACACGCTTTTTGGTTATGTCGCAAGGGCGGCTTGTGGCATCGCTGCGATCCGGCGAGCACGACCGCGCGGAACTGCTGCGGCTTTTAGAAACGCACATGGCGGGCAATATCGCTGAGGGCGCGGAAGTATGAGGACTGTTTATGCGATATGGAAGAGAGAGACGCGCGCTTTTTTCAGTGCGTTCTCCTGCGGGGTTGCTCTGGCGGCTTTTATTGCGGCTTACGGATGTACGTTCGGTGTGCTGCTGCGGGGCAATGAGGGCAGCGTTCTGCAGATACAGAGCCTGTGGGGTGTGTCCGTAGCGCTGTGGTTGCCGGTTTTGAGCTCCATACTGACGACGCGCCTATTCTCCGAGGAGCGCGCGTCCGGCATGATCGAGATGCTGATGTCATCGCCTGTGCGCGAGCGCGAAGTGGTGGCAGGCAAGTTTTTGTCGGCCTTCACGATGGTTGTGCTGGCCCTGCTGGTTACGCTGACGGTGCCGCTGTGGATCCTGCCGCGCATGTCGTTGCATGTGCAGGGCGGCGTCAGCGTTTTGGCTTTTGCGGCGGCCTTGCTGATACTGCTTTTGCAAGCGGCCGTTTGGTGTGCGGCAGGGACGTTGATCTCGCTTTTTTTCAGCAACCAGGCGGCTGCGGCGGCTTGTTCGCTGCTGTTGTGCTGCGGCCTGCCAGCCGCGGTTTATTTCGCGGTGATGGCTTGGGTGCCGGCCTTGCGGGCCGAGATGGCCTGGATGCCTTTGCTGGTGCATGTATATGATTTTTCGACGGGGCTGTTCTCAGCCGGCTTTATGATGCTTTATCTGGCTTCGGCGGTGTTTTTCCTTTTTGTTTGCTCAAAGTCATTGGCTTGTCTGCGCTTGCGCGGTTGAGTGTTGCCGGGATGCTGTGAGGCGCAAAAAAAACACGAATCAACATGAACAGGCGGACGGGCGTTTTTTTGCTCAACACGATTATGAGTCGCTTAACAAAACATAGTGGCAAGAGTCCGGTGCGCGTCAGTAAAAAGATGCTGCTTTTGTCGTCGCTGTTTTCGGTCTTGCTGGGCGGTGTTTTGACGCTGATGCTGATCGTTGCGGCTTACCGCCTGAATCTGACGTGGGAGGTTCCGGTCGGCAAGGTGCTGAGTGTTTCCGGGCGCACGCGTGACGTGTTGGCTGACACGCAGGGAACGATCAAGATCTCGTGCTTCATGGACCGGCGCCACCCGATGTTCCGTCCGGTGTCGCGGCTTTTGCGCGGCATGAGCATAGCCTCACGCAGTGTCGCGGGGGCGGAGATCGCGATCGAGTATGTGGATCCCCGGTGGGATCTGGTGCGGGCGGCGCGGCTTGCGGCAGCGGGGGTTCCCGAGAACGCCCTGTTGTTCGAGCGTAAGCGTCGGCGGATTGTGGTGACACTGGACGACATGCTGATGAAAAGTTCGGCCATGCGGTCGCAAGAAGAGGGGCGCGAGCGGGATGCTCACGCGGGACTGGGCGTTTTTCGCGGCGAGACGGTGTGCGCCTCGGCAATATCGCGGCTTTCGCGCCCGCATGAGCGATCGGCGGTTTATTGGACGCAGGGGCACGGCGAAGTGCGGCCCGATGATTATGATCCTCTGCGCGGGTTCTCGGACATAGCGCGCGAGATCAAGCGTGACGGTTTCGATCTGCGCGAGCTGAATCTGGTCGGACGCGGCGATGTTCCTGACGACTGTCAGGTTTTGGTGATGGCCGGGCCGCGCTATGCGGCGGCAGCGGAAGAGAAGCGTCTGGTGGCGGCCTTCCTGCAGCGGGGCGGGAGGCTGTTGTACATGGCCGCGCCGCGATCGCGGTCGGGTCTGGAGCAGCTTTTGGAGGAATGGGGCAT
>JAQWAM010000090.1 GCA_028707675.1 Kiritimatiellia bacterium
GAGGCTCTCGGCGGGCCGTCCGCCAAAACCATGTCGGCGATTTCCGCGGCGGCTCGACGCGAGGCGGGGCGCAATGCCGAGCGCCTCTATTGGTTCAGGCCGCGCTTTATCGCCGCCGCGGCCGCGGCCGTCATCGCGGCGGGAGCGCTCTATCTCAACCTTAACCGGACCGCGCCGGGCACCGGCGCCCAGTCCAGCCCCGCAGCCGGATTCGGCGCGGAAAGCACTCAAGATCTGGCCGCGCTGCTGCTGGACATACAGGGGCTCACCGAGGAAAGCTACTTCATGACCGAGGAAGCGGAACCTCTTTGGCTGTAGCCCATATCTTCTCGATGGCGTAATACGCCCGCGCCTCGACGGAAAACACGTGGACGACCGCGTTGATGTAGTCGGCCACCACCCATCCGCTGTCCGGTTCGCCCGACATGCGGTAACAGTTGACCCCGAATTCTTTCATATGGCGCTTGGTCTCCGATATCAGCGCCTTTAAATGGGGCGCCGAGGTGCCGGTGGCCACCACCGTGAAATCCGTCACGGAGGAAAGCCCGCGCACGTCGAACACGCGTATTTCGTCCGCTTGCTTGGCGTCCAAAGCCAGCGCCGCCTCAATCGCTATCTGCTCAGAATTAATGGATTGCCTCCTTGCCTATAACTTCAAGCTGATTAAGATTAAGATTAAGATTAGGATTAGGATTAGGAAAAATGGAGACTTTTCGTAATCGTAATCTTGCTCGTAATCGTAATCGTTCAAATACCGTTACCAACCTGTTTTCGCCCGGGACCCCGGGCGGCCTGCTTACCTCTTACCTCTTACCTCTCTCCATGCCTCAGCCGTAAAGACCGCGGGCAGTTATGTAAGACTCTGCCGCAGACGTAACAAGATACCTGATCGCGCGCCCATCCGCAATTCTTCTCCTGATCTCCGATGAAGAAACGTCAAAGAGCCGTCCTTTTATGATCCCCTCCATCAGCCGCTCCCGCACCCCCGGCGGAAAGTCCAGCTCCGCCGCGCTCACGGGCGCGTCGCTCCCCGGACGCGTCACCGTTATCACGTCGCACAGCTCCAGCATTTCCAGCGCCCGGTGCCAATGGCTCAACTGGCGCAGCGAGTCCATGCCCATTATGAAAAAAACCCGGGCGCCCGCAAACATCGAACGTACCTCGCGTACCGTGTCCAGAGCGTATGAGATCCCTCCGCGCTGCAGATCGATCGAAGAAGGTTCCAAAACTTCGTCTCCTTCCGTGCTCAGCCGGATCATCTCAAGACGGTCGGCGCCCGGCGCCAGATCCGCGTCACCCAGTTTGAAAGGAGATACCGCGCAGGGAATCAGCAGAACCTTGTCCAGACCGAAAGCCTCGGCCGCCGCGCGGCCGATCAGCAGATGGCCTAAATGCACCGGATTGAAAGACCCGCCCAAAATGCCGATTTTAACCATAACTCTCCAGCTTTTTTACTCCAGCTTGAACTCGACGGTCAAAGTCTCGAACTGCTTGAGGAATCCAACCGAAAGGCCGCGTATGGGAGCGACATTGGCCGCAGCCTTCAGGACGGTCTGGTCAAAAAAGGCGCTTCCGGACGACTGCCTGATGCGGTAACTGACCACCCGCCCCGAACTGTCCAGCCGGATGTCCAGCAGAGCGGGACGCGGCCCGGCATCCGCCGCCCCGGGCTGTTGCCAGGCCTCGTACATGGCCCGCCTGACCAGCACCACGCAACGCGAAATCTCGTCTTCAGGCACAACGTTGCGCGTGCCGGGCTTGGCCCCGTCGCGCAAGGCCTTGTCGATCTCAGCGCGTGTCAGCCGCTTGTCGGTCACAGGCTGCGAGGTCACGGGCTTCAGCTTGGTGAAGTCTTCTTTCGGCTTCACTGTTTTTTTCCGCGCCTCTACACGCCTGCCTTTGACAAAGGGCTTTTTCTCGGGCGGCCTGGGTTTGGACTTAGGTTCAGGCGGCTTGGGCACGGGAGGTTTGGGTTTGTCAGGTTTCTTGGCCACCACCGCCTCTTTGGGCGGGTCAGGCAAAGGCACCGGTTTGGGCGGTTCGGGCACGGGCTCGGGCTCGGTCGTTTGCGGCGTCTCCGGCGGCGTCTCCGACGCAACCTCTTCGGGCTCCAACAGATTCTCTTCAAGCACCACCGTGAAATCCAGCGGTATCGCAACATCCTTGTGGCGGCAGGAGGGCAAAAGCGGCAGAATGAGAGCCAGCGCCAGCAGCGTGCCGTGCAGCACGAGCGAACACTTCATCGAATACGAGTTTATCGGCCCTTTTTTCACTGACACCGCCATAGACACCGCCGCAGGCGGCGAGAACCGCTAATCGGACAAGGTCACCAGCGCCATGCGTGTGATCTTGACCTTGTACAGGATTTTCATCACTTGGATCACCTTGCCGTACTCCAGACGCTCGTCGCCGCGAACCAGCACGGAAACATCCGGCTGCTCGGCTGCCATCTCTCCCAGAGTACGTTCCAAATCCTCCAGCCCGATCACGCGGTTGTTCAGGAAAACCTTGCCCTCCGCATCCACCGTGACCACATTGGCTTTCTTCGGCAACACGTCGGCCTTGCCCTGCGGCAGGCGGATCGATATGCCCTGCTCCATCGCCGGCATGGTGATGATGAAAGTTATCAGCAACAGGAAGGTCAGGTCGATCAACGGCATCATATTGATCTCGTTGATCAGCTTGGAACTTTTCTTGCGGCCTAGCCTGCGCAGAACCATCAGCCGTCCCTCCCCTGAAACTCGCACGCGATGCGCCCCAGCAGCTCGTCGGCGAAGCCGTCCATGTCCGTGGTCAGGTGCCGCACCTTGGTGGCGAGGTTGTTATAGCTGATCGCGCACGGGATGGCCACCAAAAGCCCGACCACGGTGGTCACAAGCGCCGCGGATATGGCCGGCGCGATCTCGGAAAGCAGCACCGTGCCTTTGTCCCCCATCATGGCGAAAGCGTCCAGCACGCCCCAGACCGTGCCTAAAAGCCCCAGCATGGGCGAGGCCGTGACGATAGTCGCCAGCACTCCCATGCCTTGCTCTATGCGGATCTCTTCCTCCTGCACGGTGTTCTCGCACATGCCGCGCACCAGCTCGATCTCGCGCGGTGAAAGCGCCGCGTTCTCCGCGCCGCTCTGCCGCCCGATCACCGACCGCCGCATGTCCGGGTCAAGCAGCTTCACCATGCGCTCGCAGGTCCGAGCATAAATCCGCGCCATAGAGTTTTGCTCGTCCTGCTTGTTGCGCAGCAGGTAATAGTCCAGAACATCACGTCCCTTCAGAAACTCCCGGAGGAATATCCTGCTTTTGCGCGCCAATCCGTTAAGCTCCCGGTTCTTGCCGATTATTATAGCGGCTGCTAGCACGGAACTGGCCAACTGTATGCAAACGATCGCCTTGCCCGTTAAATTCGACTCCATGAACCCGTTGAACAATGAAGCCACCGGCAGACTGAAAACCAATAATCCTGTTAACGACATCTCGCCGCCTCCGCACTAGGTAAGAAAACAGTTTGTAAGAATGCTCTACCACCGCCGGGATGTCAATCACTTGTTGCCCCAAAAGAACAGCTTGCCATTCCCGGCGGCCAAAAATAAACTGTGTTTTTGACTTGAGCTTGAAAGAGAGGGATCATGGCAGAGCCGAAACGAGTTACCGTGCCATACAGAGTGCCTTATGCCGACACCGACCAGATGCAGGTGGTGTATTACGCCAACTATCTTACTTTTTTTGAGCGTGGGCGCAACGAACTGCTGCGCGCCAGTGGCTATACTTACCGGGAGCTGGAGGCGGCCGGGTCGGCGCTGCCGGTGCTGGAGGCGCACGTCAACTATTTCGCTCCCGCACATTATGATGACCTGCTGGACATCATGGCATGGTTCGGCGGCTTCCGCGGCGTGCGCCTGAAGATTTGCTGCGAGATCCGTTGCGGCAACGAACTGCTGGCCGAGGGATACACCGTGCATGCCCATGTTGACATCCGCACCATGCGCCCGAAACGTCCCGCTGCCGCGCTGCTGGCCGCGGCCGGGAGTCTGGGCGCGGAAAACGCGGGGCCGACGTGAAGGCTGCCGGTTCGCGCGTGATAGCCGTGACCGACCCGACCGCGCCTCTGCCGCTGGACGGGCTTCTTGCGGGCGGGCGACCGCTGGAGATCGAGATCGGTTGCGGCAACGGGCGCTTTCTTGTGGCGCGGGCAAAAAAACAGCCGGACACGGTGTTCCTGGGCATAGAACGCATGCTGTCGCGTGTGCGCAAGCTGGACAAAACCGCCTGCCGCCTCGGTCTTGACAACATACGCATACTGAGGCTGGAGGCCTTTTACACTTTTTACTACCTTCTGCCGCGCCACCGGGCGCGCGCGGTGTATGTATTCTTCCCCGACCCCTGGCCTAAACGCCATCACCACAACCGGCGGCTTTTCTCGCCGCTCTTTCTTGACGCGCTCTGGGCCAGGCTGGAAATCGGCGGCACCGTTCAGATCGCCACAGACCATCGGGAATATTTCGACGCTACGCGGAAAAGTTTCACAACCGACACCCGCTTCCGGGAAATCCAGGCCATGGAGCGTGACGAAAGCGAGCAGACCGTTTTCGAGATGCTTTTCCGGCGGCAGGCGCTGCCGATATGGCAGTGCGCCTTCCGGTCGCTGCCCCACGAGGAAAAACCGCTGCCGCCGCTGCGCGTCTCCGCAAGCGACGAGCCGCGTGAACACGTCTAATGTCCGGATGAACTTTCGTTCAGCAGCTTGGTCAGTTCACTCTGGTCAAAACGCGACAATTCATTCTGCCGGTTGCGCACCGTGCGCGCGATCACGCGCGCCTGCTCGATCTCGCCTTTTTTCAAGAGAATGCGCCCGAGCGTGATCTGAGCGCGCAGGTCATCCGCATACAGTTCGATGGACTTGCGGATCGCCTTCTCGGCCTCGTTCAGATCGCCGCCCGCTTCCACCAGAATCGAAGCCAAAGTCTCCCAAGCCACATAGAGATCCGCGTTTTTCTCGATCGCGGCGCGCGCCTGCCGCTCGGCCTCCTCGAACCGCCGGATCCGCCGCAAAACCTCGGCCAGATCGTTCAAAGCCGCGGCGCTGGGCGAGGCATCGACGCTGCGACGCAAAAAATCCTCGGCCTCGCCGTATGAACCCTCCTGCAGCCGCAAAGA
This sequence comes from Kiritimatiellia bacterium, assembly GCA_028707675.1. Lineage (GTDB taxonomy): Bacteria > Verrucomicrobiota > Kiritimatiellia > RFP12 > UBA1067 > JAQVQN01. Next base: position 5,151 of record JAQWAM010000090.1, read on the forward strand.
GCCCATGACGTAATTGCCGAGTGAGTGCTTCCGGTTGCTCCGCAGAACCTGACGCGCGTGCAGCTCGGCAGCCTCGCGGTCGTTCATGGCGATGTCAAGCTGCAGGATCATGTCCTTCACGCCGGGGACATCCGGGCGCAGCATGGCGGCCCGTATGAAAGCCTCGCGCGCCGGGCGCTGGAAGTTCTTGCCTTTGCGCATATTCAACTGAGCGCGTGTGATCTGAACAAAATAGTTGTCGACAGTACCGGCGATCGACTCCATCTTGGGCAAAAGCATCTTCTCGATTTCCTCCAGCTCTTCCTGCTGGATCTGAACCATTGCCAGCATCGCCCAAGCCTGCATATTCCTTGGCTGCAGATCGGTTATCTCCTGCAACGCCATCCGGGCGCGCGGCAGATCGTTGTTCATCAAATGTATGACCGCCCACTCAACCCCCATAGTTCCGCGATTGTCTTCCGCTTTGGCTGCTTTTTCGAGCCACTGCTTGGCAGTGTCGATCGCGCCTTCCTGCACGGCCAGCCGCGCCAGTCCCAGCATCGCCGAACGGTTGTCGGGATCGCTCTTGATGATATCTTTATAAACCGCTTCTGTCTTCACCCGGTCATCCGTCAGAGCGTAAATGGCAGCCATCGCCTGCATGGCTCCGGTCTGCTGGTCTGTCGGCAAAAGGTTGATCGCGCGCGTCACGCCGGCCAGCGCGGCGCCGGTCTGTCCCGAGAGCGCCCAACCCCAGCCGAGGCGAGCGAACATTTCAGGCGAACGCACATAACCGTAATACCGTGAAAGGGACCATAGCGGATATCTGCGCTTCAGGTTGCTGATGAAATCCTTAAGCTCACGCTCAATTGCCTCTTTGCTGGCACTCGCCGCAGCGACACCGCGCCGGGCCATTTCAAACCGGTTGAACAAGGCGGAAATATTGTCGTGGTCTATAACATTGCGGATATAA
>JAQWAM010000091.1 GCA_028707675.1 Kiritimatiellia bacterium
AGGCGGTCAACAAGTTGGCTGACGCGGTGAAACGGGGTTTTGTGCCTACTGCTGATATGTTGCGTCAGGCTCAAACCGCTTATGAGTTGTGTAAGGCCAAGCTGGCGGACTTAATTAAAGTCGGCGCGTCGCGTCAAGTGATCGAAATTACGGAGAAACGGGTCAAGGTGGCGGCGGAAAGCATGAAAGTCATAGCGGAGGCGGGTTTGCGTAACGAGTAACTTGGAATGCGGTGACAAGAACCGCGCTTTGCGCGGGTTGCGGCGCCGCTTTGCGCGGCATTGCTACAAAAGCGGCGGCACTCGTCCCGCATAGCGTTTAGCTTGCCGCGGGCAATCCAAAAAGTCGCGCCTAATTACCATTAGCCAAAAGGCCGAGTTTTTGACAATATGACTTTTGACGTTTTTTATTTCGGTAAAGTTTTAAAAGTGAGGGATAACGATGAGGTTTTGCATAAACTTGATGGCGGCGGGGGTGGCGATATTGGCGGCGGGGGCGCTCAGGGCGGGAGTTTACGGCGATACGCCTGACGCCAGGCACGCCTGGGCGGTACATGACATGAACCGGCCGCGGCCGCCGGTGGTTACGGCTGAGCCGGGACTTCCGCCGTCGGACGCGGTCGTGCTTTTCGATGGCACCTCGCTTGATGCGTGGGTTTCCAAAGACGGCGAGCCTTGCAAGTGGCGCATTGTCGACGGCGCCATGAAGGTGGTTCCCAAGACGGGGCAGATACAAACCAAACAGGCTTTCGGCGACTGCCATCTGCATCTGGAATGGGCTTCTCCCGCAGAGGTCAAAGGCTCCGGTCAGGGGCGCGGCAACAGCGGCGTGTTCCTGATGGGCATGCACGAGGTGCAAATTCTCGACTCTTACAACAACGATGCCTACGCCGACGGGCAGGCCGCCTCGGTGTATGCCGAGAACCCGCCGCTGGTAAACGCCTGCCGCAAGCCCGGCGCGTGGCAGACTTATGACATAATCTTTCACCAGCCGGTATGGGAGGGCGAAACCCTGAAGTATCCGGGCTCCGTCACGGTGTTGCACAACGGGGTTCTGGCGCAGGATCACTGGGAGCTCGAGGGATTGACGACGCACTGCCGTCGGCGGCCGCTCGCGCCGTACCCGGCGAAACTGCCGCTGGCCTTGCAGGATCACGGCGACCTTGTCCGTTTCCGCAACATCTGGATCCGCGAGATACCGTCGCGTTACGCGAACACCACTCACGGCGGCCCGGCCGCGAACGAGGCTGATGTCATGGCGCTGCGCAAAGAAACAGCGATGAAGCTTTTCGCGGCAGCCAATCCCGACGACCAGAACAAGCGCGCCGCTCTGAGCCGTATGCTGGAGGTTGTCTCGTATGACAAGAGCGAGGAGCACATGCGTGTCGTGTTGCGGCTGAGGGACGCTTATCTGCGGGAACTGGCCGGACTTGACACCCGGCAAATAAAGGATCGCAAAGGCGAGATCATCGCAGTGCGCAACGAGTGTAATGTGCTGATACGCAACAAGGTGTTTCCTGAAGAGTGCAAACTGCGCGCGGAGCTGCAGCGCATAATAAACGAGAACGCCCTTGAAAAGAAAAAATGATGGAGTTTTCAGGTGACAAACAGCCTCGAGGATTATCTGGAGATGATCTACATGCTGACGCAGGCGAACGGCCACGCGCGTGTGCGTGATGTGGCTTCATCTCTGCATGTCAAAATGCCGTCGGTCATCAAGGCCGTTCTGGAACTCAAGCGTTACGGTTATGTGGCGCAGGAGCCTTACGGCAAGCTTGAGCTTACCGGCGCGGGCATCAAGGCCGCAAGTCAGATCCTCGGGCGCCACACCCTGCTGAAAGAGTTTCTGTTGCTGTTGGGCGTGACGGAGGAGACGGCGGAAAAAGACGCCTGCAGTATGGAGCATTTCCTCGGCGCGGAAACTTTGGCGCGCGTCACGGAGTTTGTGCGGCGCAAGCGCCTCACCTAACCGCCTAACAACCTTAACTCCCAACCCCCTTAAATCCGGAATCCCCGCAGGATGCCGGATCACACCAGCGTGTGGATAAGCAGGCCCGAGCGCAGCTTGGGCTCGAACCAGGTGCTTTTCGGCGGCATGATCTGCCCGGCGTCCGCGATGTCCATCATCTGTTCCACGGTCACCGGGAACATTGAGAATGCCACGGCGTCGTTGTCGTCTTTGACCCTCCGCTCGAGCTCCGCCGTGCCGCGGATGCCGCCGATGAAAGAGATGCGGTTGTCGGTGCGCGGATCGCCGATGCCCAGCAGCGGTGCGAGCAGGCGATCCTGCAAGACGCTGACGTCCAGCCGCCCCACCGGATCGGCGTCGCAATCGTCCCAAGACAGTTTGTGCCAGCGCCCGTCCAGAAACATCCGCACCTCGCGCGGGCCGGACGGCACGGCGCCGTCGGCCGGAGCGGACTTGAAGACTTCCCCGACCTTGGAGAGGAAGGCTGCGGGCGGCATTCCGTTCAAATCCGTGACGCAGCGGTTGTAGGGCATGATGCTCAGGCTGGAGGCCGGGAAGACCACAGCCAGGAACCAGTTGTATTCCTCCTGGCCGGTATGGGCGGGATTGGCGGCGCGCATGTTCTTGCCGGTGCGGAAAGCCGCAGCGGCGCGGTGGTGCCCGTCCGCGACGTAGGCCAGCGGGATTTGCCGGAAGGCCTCTATCCACGCGGCGTTGTTGTCAGACGTGCGCCAGACCGTGTGCCGCACACCGTCAGGCGCGGTGAAGTCGTAAAGCGGCGCGGTGCATTCGGCGGCGCTGATCAGGCGGCCGAGCATGTCATCGTCGCGGCAGGTCAAGAAGACCGGCCCGGTGTTGGCCTTGAGCTCGGTGCAGTGGCGGGTGCGGTCGTCTTCCTTGTCCTTGCGGGTCTTCTCGTGTTTGCGGATGATGTCATGGGCGTAATCGTCGATATTGCAGCAGGCCACCACGCCGGTCTGGCTGTGGCCCCCCATGATTTGGCGGTAGAGGTAGAAGCAGTCGGCCTTCTCGCGGACCAACGTGCCGCGCTCGCTCAGGCCGGCGAGGGCTTTCGCGCCTTGGGCGTAGACCGCGTCGCTGTGGATGCCGGCGTTGTCCGGCAGGTCGATCTCGGGGCGGGTGACGTGCAGGAAACTGTCGGGATTATTGGCGGCGAGGGCGCGCGCTTCGGCGGTGTCCACCACGTCATACGGCACCGCGGCGACAAGCTGAGCTTTTTCCGGCAGGGGCCGCAGGGCGGCGAACGGTTTGATCTGCATGGAAACTTCCTGTCGAATCAGAAGCCGATGTTGATGATCGGGCAGAAGGGCACCTGGCTGCCGCGGATGACGTTGATCAGACCGAGCTGGAAACCGTACATGTCTTCGGTCCGGTTGATAAGGCCGACCTGAAAGCCTTCGGCGTAATCGGCCAAGTTGACTAATCCGGCCTGAAGGCCGTACATGGTCTTGGACTCGTTCCACAGGCCGGCCTGCAAGCCCATCATGTCGCCGAGCCCGGCCGAGTTGTAGCAGCCGATCTGGAAGCCCGCCAGCGCGTCCTTGACATCGTTGCGCAAGAGGTTAATCTGGATGCCGTTGAAATACTGGGAGCGCCCGATCAGGCCGAGGTCCAGGCCGGTCACCTGCTCGCAATATCCGGCGGGCAGGGTCAGGCGCAAGCCTATCACATCGATATCCTCAACGTCATTGAAAGCGAACCACACCGGCCATTTGACTCTTTCCGCCGCGGCGGCTCCGCTGATCACCGCTCCCGCCAAAAACAAACCCAACATCATTTTTTTCATGGTACCCTCTTCATTGTTTGCCGGTTCAAGTCTCACGTAGTTTCAGACTTCAGACCGTGATTTCATGCGTTACTATACCCGATTGTGCGGCGCAACGCAAACACGAGAATCTCGGATTCGCGATTTTTTGGGCGCGTATAAAATCCGTTACAGCACACCTTTTAAAAGCGACCTTGAAGCGGGCGCGCTCAAAGGTGTATTATTGAAACGCAATGATGCGTTTGAACCTGCCAGCAAATAGTTCAGCCGAGAACGTCGCCCGCCTCTGGCAGGCGGCGATGCCGGAAATATCGCGTTTGGGAACGGGGGATAAGCTGATCGTGAACGCCGATGACGTCGAATCTTGCGCGGGGGCTGGCGAAGCGCTGATTCTGGACCTGCACCGGCGTTCCGCCGCGCAGGGTTTCGCCATCGTCTGGCGCGACCGCCGCGGGTTGGCGGCGCGCACCCTGCGGATCTTCGACGTGAAAAAATACCTTAACGGTGAAGCTGAACCAGCCAACGCGGCGCGCCACACCCGCACCGCCGATCAGGTCGGCCGGGCCGTGGCGGATATTTCCGGCAACCTTTGCGGGCAGTTGGCTTTCTTGGGCGAGATGGCTGTTTCGGCCGTGCGGCTGATCGCGCGTCCGGGGCGGCTGCGGCTGCGCGACACCATGTTGCACTTTGAGCGCGCCGGGGTGGACGCACTGCCGATAACCCTGCTGATCGGCTTTCTGCTGGGCGTTATTCTGGCCTTCATGTCGGCCACCTCGTTCCGCCGGTTCGGTGTGGAGGTTTACGTGGCCGACCTGATCGCCATCGGCCTGTTCCGCGAACTCGGCGCGCTTATCACCGCGATAATTCTGGCGGGCCGGTCGGGCTCGGCCTTCGCGGCGGAGCTTGGCAGCATGAAGGTCAACGAGGAAATTGATGCGCTGGTCACCCTCGGTCTGCCGCCGATGGTGTTCCTGGCCATGCCGCGCGTGATCGCGGCGACATTGGTGATGCCGCTGCTGACGATATTCACGATCATGGCGGGCCTGCTGGGCGGCGTGCTGGTGCTGATGTCTCTGGGCATACCGGCCACGGTCTACTGGCAGCATGTTTTCAACTCGACGCCGCTGGGCAACGTCATGCTGGGACTTTCAAAGGCGGCGGTTTTCGGCCTGCTGGTCGGGCTGGTGGGCTGCGCGCAGGGCCTGAGCGCCAGCCGCAGCGCCGACGCTGTGGGCCGTGCCGCCACCGCCGCGGTGGTCGGCAGCCTGGTGCTGATCACGGTTTTCGACGGCGTATTCGCCGTACTGGCCTATATTCTGGGAATATGAACCAATGACGGACGAGATTGTCATAAAAGTAGAAAACGTTAGCGCGGGATATGAAGAGCCGGTGCTGGTGAACATAAATTTCAGCGTGCGGCGCGGCGAGATCTTTGTGATCCTGGGCGGGTCGGGCTGCGGGAAAAGCACCTTGCTCAAGCACATGGCCGGGCTCACGCCGCCGCTGGCCGGCGAGATCCGGCTGATGGGTGACCCCGTCAGCGGAGGGAACGCGGCCGACCGGGCGCGCGCTTTGCGTCATTTCGGCATGGCCTACCAGAGCGGCGCGCTGTTCGGCTCCATGACTCTGCTCGAAAATGTCAGCCTGCCGATCGAGTCGTTCACCGCCCTGCCGCGGGCGGCGCGTTTGCTGCTCGCGGAGATGAAGCTCGATCTTGTGGGGCTTAAAGAGTACGCTTCATTTTTCCCTGCGGAAATCAGCGGGGGTATGAAAAAGCGGGCTGCCATCGCGCGCGCCATGGCGCTGGATCCGGAGATACTGTTTCTGGACGAGCCCTCGGCCGGGCTCGATCCGGTGACCTCGGCCGGGCTTGACCGCCTGATCCTGCGCATCCGCGACCTGCAGGGCGTGACGGTGGTGATGGTTACGCACGAGCTGGACAGCATCTTTGCCGTGGCCGACCGCTGCGTGATGCTGGATCAAAAGAGCCGCGGCATGCTGGCCGAAGGCCGGCCGGCCGACCTGCGCGACCGGCCGCCGTGCGCGGCTGTGCGAGCCTTTTTCAACCGTGAGGGCGGAGATTGAGATGGCCGGCATGAACCGGGAGGCTTTAACCGTGAAACACATGAAACTTCATGAAAGACAGGGCGTTGGCCGGGGTGTGGCATGAACGAGAATCGCGCGAATTACGCTAAGATCGGGTTTTTCGTGCTGGCGGGCGCCGCGCTGATGCTGCTGGCGATCGGCATCGCGGGCGCGCGCGTTTTCAACAAACGCGCGGTACTGGCAGAGACCTATTTTACCGAGTCTGTCACCGGGCTGGACATCGGTTCGCCGGTCAAATACC
>JAQWAM010000092.1 GCA_028707675.1 Kiritimatiellia bacterium
CTTTCGGCGGTAGCGTCGGTCGAGGACGCGGCGGCGGACACGCGCACGCACACGGTCGACTGGTCGGCGGCGCGGAAGCTCAACACCAAGAAGATCGTCGGGACGATGATCCTGGTGCGGTAGGCGGACGCTGTAGGACAGGCATCCTTGCCTGTCGTTTCCGTGACAGGCGGGGACGCCTGTCCCACGCGCCGGCGGACGGAATTTTGGAGTGCGGTGACAAAAGCCGCGCTTCGCGCGGGTTGCGGCACCGCTTTTCGCCACGAATAGTTGCCGTGCCGGTGTTTGCGGTGCCAGCCGTCAAGCCGAATTTTGAAAGGCTGTTCGCAGATGGCGCATGATCTAGAACTCAGCGACCTTGCCAAAGCGAAGCCCGCGCCAAAGCGCAAACCCGGCCAAGGCCGCGAATGAGCAAGTGGCAAATTGAACGCTTAACGCTCAACGTTCAAGTTATGGACGAGATGAAAGCGAATAAATGGGCATGTGAGTGTGTGGTTGGTTTGCGCTGGGGGGCATGGATCTGCGGCAAGTAGGGCGGGACGTCTCGGACCGCCCATCGAATGGATTGCGTCTGGCAGTCGATCAGCGGTTCGAGACGTCCCGTTGTACTGGCATGGACCGGTCTTTTCAGCGGTCCGAGACGTCCCGCCGTACTGGCATGGACCTGGGGCGGCGGTCCGAGACGTCCCGCCGTACTTGGCATGGACCGGTCTTTTCAGCGGTCCGGGACGTCCCGCCGTACTGGCATGGAGCATTTTTTCAGTGACATTGAAATAGTCACCGGAAAAGAGTAATATTCTGTCTATTTTTATGAACCCGCGCCGGGGCGCAACAGCGCGCCGATCGGCTGGCTGGAGGCGAACGTGGTGCAGTTCGTTGATCCGGGGCACTATTGGTTCGACCCGAAGGGGCTCACTTTCCACATCTGGATGCGGGCGCACACAGGGGGCGCGGGGTATGCGGCCGTGGCCAAGGTGGTGGAGCGCGCGCACGCGGACGGCAGCATGGTGACGATGCTGGAGAAGGTGCCGTCGGGCAAGACCGCGCTGTTCCTGCCGTGCCCGGGCGGGCAGATGCGCTTCCATGTGCTGTCGCGCAGCGGCGACGCGCGGGCCAAAAACGCGCATGACGGGAATCTGATCACGCTTCTAGTTTGGCATTGCATCAGCACGGGTGGTTTGCTTAAAAGCAGAAAAGGGAGGTCGTTCCTGCCCGTACCTTCTTGAGCCAGTTGCCCTGACGCTCGGTTTCCAGAAAACGAAAGGAACGTCGGGAGGAACGTCGGGGACAGACAAGGGAAGTGTTCAAAGAACTGCTTTGGAGTGCGGTGATCCGACAGATGCCGGACGCGGAACCGATTTTATCTGTTTAAAAAATGGATCCGTCAGTTTATTCTTTCTTACAGCTTCCTGACGGGGCGGCTCGCTTACAGTGATGACGGCAAGGCCAGCAGTGCCATACGATTTTTCAAACGCATAACATAATCACGCAACTCGGTGATCGTCAACGGCTTAATCATATAGCCCGGCAACTCGGTAATTCTTAAAGAATTCAGAATAAGAGAGATCATTGAAGGGTCAAGGCCACCATCCTTCAATTGCGCATCTTCGAAACACGCCTCAATGACAAATCCTTCCTGCTCTAAGAAATAAAGGTCAACGATATCTTTAACTTCGCAGCGACTTATCAATGTCGTTATCTTGTTAAGCATAATTTCGCGAAGGGTATCAACCTGAATATTGTCAATCCATTGTTTTTTCTGATCTACTTGGGGGCTGATATCCACAACGATGTCAACAATCTCTTTACCTGCTTCCGTCTCGAGGCAATAACGCCTGAAAGTCGGGGCATCTCTCAATAGTTGTACACTTGCTCCGACCTCCTGTGAGCAAAGCCGCACAACGCCATCAACTTCTAGCCAGTCAACATGTTCCTCCGAAAAGAGATCCAGATCGTAAGAGAAGCGATGTTCAAGATAAAAAAGACCAAGAGCACTGCCACCCGTAAGAAAAAACCTTTTTTCCCGGGAAAAGAAGGCCTTGAGGAACTCCCTTTTTAGAGGTGTTATCGCTTTAGATTTTTCCCAGTTCATGCCAAATTCTTAAAAGATATTGCCATAAAGGTCTTGCTGGTCCCAGCCAGCGACTAATCTGGTCAAACTCCTCTTTGATTTCAAGGGGACTCAGAAAATACCAAACCTCGGGGGTTTTCAGCTCTCGCATCAACCACGCCATAAGACGGTGTCGCTCTACGCCCTGCTCGGAACGCAGTCTCCCACGTATATCCGAAACTGTCCACTTGCGATCCCAGCAAATATAAGGGATGGTGTCGTTGCTCCAGTCTTTTGTCATAACCTTCATTGCCGTAAATAGTATCACTCTTGCGCGTGAGTACAACCATAATTCTTCAATATTGCCTTCCAACTACTCCCAAACATCCCTTCATTCCAGCGACTCTATAGGGTATCGCTTGTTCGCGTGGTTTTTGTGATCAAGCGAATAAATCGGGGATGCCACGCCGCCTACAGCGGCACAGCCGGTCGGCGGCAAGCTGCCGAATGCCTGGGGCCTTTACGACACACATGGCAATGTCTGAGAGTGGCGCCTGGACTGGTATGCGGACGCGATGGAGGGCGGCGAGGATCCCGGAGGGGCGGATTCGGGTTCGTCCCGCCGTACTTGCATGGACCGGTCTTTTCAGCGGTCCGAGACGTCCCGCCGTACTTGCATGGATCATTTTTTGCGGTGACATTGAATTAGTCCCCTGAATAGAGTAATATATTATATTTTAAGACCCCGTGTCGTGCCTGTATCCTGCTTTCGCTGCGGCGCGGATGTGAAATGCTGATATTGCGGCAACGCGTTAGGATATTTATGACAAATTTCACTTGGTATGATGTGAGCGACGCCACGGTCGGGTTGCTTTTCGGCTTGGCCGGCATTTTGGGGGGCTATGCCCTGCGCGGTCTGATCGGACGCTGGCAGGCGGACGCGATAGAAAAACAGGCGCAGTACAAACTGACCGAGGCGGACAACGAGGTAAAGAACCGGCTCAAGGAAGCCGATATCATTGCGCGCGCCGAGGTGGTCAAGGCGCGCGAGGAGTTCGAGAAAAGCACCAAGACGCGCCGCAAGGAACTCCAGGACATCGAAGAGCGGCTGACTGTCCGTGAAGAGAACATGGACAAGAAAGCTATTTTGCTGGAGAAAAAAGATCAGGCAGTCGCAAAGAAGCAGGATGATGTGCAGCGCAATTCGGACGATTTGCGGCAAAAGCTGGCGGATGTCGATAAAAAATGTTCCGAGGCCACGCAGTTCTTGCAGCGACTGGCGGGCATGACCCACGAGGAGGCCAAGCGCGAGCTGCAACAGCGGGCCGAGCAGGAGATCAGGCGCGAGGCTGGCAGTCTGATCCGCCGCATTCAGGAAGAGGCTAAGGAAACGGCCGACCGCGAGGCGGCCAACATCGTGGCGGCAGCGGTGCAGCGCTTCGCGCTGAGCCACGCCAGCGAGATGATGACCTGTACCGTGCCGCTGCCCAGCGATGACATTAAGGGGCGCATCATCGGCCGTGAAGGCCGCAACATCCGTACGCTTGAGGCGGTGACGGGCGTGAACATGCTGATCGATGACACGCCTGAAGCCGTGGTCATTTCGGGATTCGATCCGGTTCGCCGCGAAATCGCGCGGCAGGCCCTGGAGCAACTGGTAGCTGACGGGCGCATTCACCCCGCCCGCATCGAAGAGGTGGTCGAGAGCGTCCAGGCTAATATGGAGAAGACGATCATTGAGGCTGGCGAGTCGGCCGCGTATGAGGCGCATGTGCTCAGTGTGCCATCCGAAGTGCTAAAATGCGTTGGGCGGCTGAAGTTCCGCACCAGCTACGCGCAAAATGTGCTGCGTCATTCGGTTGAGGTTTCGCACCTTATGGGCATGATGGCGCCGGAATTGGGCCTCGACCCGGCAGTGGCCCGGCGTGTGGGTTTTTTCCATGATATCGGCAAGGCCATGGATCAGGAGTCGCAGGGGCTGCACGCGTTGTTGGGTGCGGATTTTCTCAAGCAGCACGGCGAGGACGCGGTGGTGGTCAACGGTGTGGCCGCGCATCACGGCGACGTGCCGTCAGAGGGACTTTACGGTGTGCTTTGTTCCGCGGCGGACGCGATTTCAAGCTCAAGACCGGGTGCCCGGGCGGAGACACTGGGGGTCTATGTGCAGCGGCTGGAGAGGCTGGAGGCCATCGCCAACGGCTTCCCGGGTGTGAAGAAAACCTTCGCGGTGCAGGCGGGGCGCGAGGTGCGCGTCATTGTCGACCCCGGGCAGGTCAACGATAACGATGCCATGGTTATGGCGCGCGAGATAAGCCAGCAGATCGGCGCCAACATGCAGTTCCCCGGGCAGATCAAGGTCGTGGTGGTTAGAGAAACGCGTTGCATCGAGTACGCCAAATGAAAGAATTCCGGGTGAGCGGCATATGAAGGTTTTAGTCGTCGGGGACATAGTCGGCAGCACGGGCAGGCGCGTCTTCAAAGAGGTGGTTTCGCGGTTGCGCGACGAGAACGTTGTGCAGGCGGTGGTCGTTAACGGCGAGAACGCGGCGGCGGGCAACGGTATCACGCTGACTCTGGCGGAAGAGCTGTTTAAGGCCGGCGCGGACGCGATCACTTTGGGCGACCATGCTTGGGGCCAGAGGGAGCTGGAGTCGACCATCTCCGGCGAAAAGCGGTTGTTGCGCCCGATCAACATGCCGCCGGGCACTCCGGGGCAGGGGTGCGTGACGGTGCAGACCGCGATCGGCTCTTTTGTGGCGGTGAATCTGATGGGGCGGGTCTTCATGAATCCTGCCGACTGCCCGTTCCGCGCCATGGACGCTCTGTTGGCGGCGTTGCCGCGCAACATTCCGGTGATCGTTGATTTTCATGCCGAGGCCACATCCGAGAAGATCGCGATGGGTCATTTTCTTGACGGGCGTGTGGCGGCGGTCTTCGGCACGCACACGCATGTGCAGACCAGTGACGCCAGAATCCTGCCTAAAGGCACGGCATACATCACCGACATAGGCATGACGGGGCCGGCCCATTCGGTGATAGGGCGGGAGATCGCGCCGGTCCTCAAGCGCTTCACCACCGGCATCCCGGCCAAGTTCGAGATTGCCAAAGGCCCCGGGGTTTTAGAGGGGGCGGTTATCGATATTGACCGCCAGAGCGGCAAGGCGCTTTCGATAGCGCCATACCGTTACAGGGAAGACGATGTCCGCGCATAACCTGAGGTTCGGCAGTCATGGATGCCCATAGCACAAGGAAGATTTATTCGATCACCGAGCTGGCGCGGCTGATCAACCGGACGCTGGAGGACGGTGTCGGGCGCGTATGGGTGGAGGGGGAACTCTCCGGAGCCAGGGTAGCTGGGAATTACGGCTACACCTATTTTACGCTTAAGGACGCGCATGCGCAGCTTTCCGGCATCATGAACGCCCAGACGCGGCGGGCTTTGCCCCCTGGGCTCGCATTCGAAGACGGGGCCTTGGTGCGGATATACGGCGAGGTGACATTTTACGAGCCGGGCGGCAAGATTCAGTTAAGGGTTTTGCGGGTCGAGGCGGCCGGGGCGGGCGGGCTGATGCTGCGTTTCGAGGAACTGAAGCGCAAACTGCAGGCGGAGGGGTTATTCGACAGCGGACGTAAAAAGCCTTTGCCGAAACTGCCGCAGCGCGTCGGGGTGGTCACCTCGCCGACCGGAGCCGTGATCCACGACATCATCACGGTGTTGGGGCGGCGTTTCCCGAATCTACAATTGCGCCTGTTCCCCGTCAGGGTGCAAGGCGCGGGCGCGGCGGACGAGATAGCTGCGGCTGTGCGGCATTTCAACCGCTGCAACGGGCCGGGCAGCGAGTGGCCTGCGGATGTGCTGATCGTGGGACGCGGCGGCGGCAGTCTGGAAGATCTGTGGGCTTTCAACGAGGAGCGCGTGGTGCGGGCAGTGGCGGATTCGGCGATACCGGTGATATCGGCGGTCGGACACGAGAGCGACGTGTCGCTGTGCGATCTCGCGGCGGACGTGCGCGCTCCGACCCCCTC
>JAQWAM010000093.1 GCA_028707675.1 Kiritimatiellia bacterium
AACGCAACGTGTCAGATCGCGCCATCTTACCGTACCTCAGTTTCCTCACCATGCCCGGCAACTTAGCACAGCCCCCCCGGCAGCGTCAATACTATTTCTTATTTTCAGGGCTGACCCCGATACCCTCTTTCAGGATCGATGACGCGCGTCGCCGGATCGTCCAGCACGGCAAAGGAAACCTTGTGGCCGTTGTCGAAGCGCAACCAGTAGTAGCCGCGCGGCAATGCGGCAAGCGTCAGGGCCTCCCCCTTCGGCCATGCGCCCTTCGAGAGCTCACGCCCGTACCAGTCGGTCAGCGCGTAGGCTGTGCCGTCCGCCACGGCCTGTTCGCACGCGCGGACGAATCGCGGCTTTGCGCCGACGAAGAACACGCCGCCGGGCCCTTCGGGGAGGATGCGCGCCGTCAGCTGTCCGCCCGTCACCCGCACGCCGCTCGGTGCGCGCACACGCCCCGCCACCGTCACGTTTCCAACGGCGTCCAGGGCGTCCGCAAAGACATTTTCGCGCCCCGTGAAGGTGAACGTCACGCCTTTCCCTTCGGCACGGAACGTGAAGTCGTTCGCGCGGCACGTGACGCCGCCCGCAAACGTGAGGTGCGCGCGGGCGCGGATCAGCCCGTCGTTCGCGCCGCGTCCGGCGGACACGACCTTGCCCCACAGCACGACGGGACGCGTCGCCGTCGTCTCCAGCCACGCGACATCGGCCGGACGGTAGCCCTGCAGCAGGGCAATCTTTCCGTGGACGTTCGCCGACTGGAGCGAGCCGTTGAAACTGTAGGGCGCGATCAGGATGCGCGCGTTCGTGCCCTTCGAATTGTCCACGACGATTCGCGTCGCCGCGCCGCCCATCGGATTGCACGGCGCCATGCCCCCGTGCCAGAGAGGCTGGCGGAAGGCGAGCTGACCCGCCTCGACCCGGAACGTCCCCGCAAACGCGCCGTTCGCGCCGCTCAGCGTGAAGGAGTCTTTCGCGCACACACGGAGCGTGCCCGTGCCGACGAGCGGATAGGCGAGTTCGGCCTCGCCCTCGGTCCGAACGGCGACATCGCCCGCGACGTCCACGGGATTGCCGCGATGGATCTGCCGCGCCGAACCGGCGAGCGTCAGGCCGCCCAGCTTGAAGTTCACCAGGTCGTTGACGAACGTGCAGGGCTGCGTTCCGTCTGTCGTGAAGGACAGGCCAGTCGCCGTCCTGCGGAAGCGTTCCGCCCCAGTTTGCCGCGTTCGCGTAGCGGCCATCGCCACCGCTGCCCGTCCAGACGAGCGTCCGCGCAACGGCGAGATGTGTCCAAAGCGCCGAAAGCAGCCCCGCCACCGCCAACCGCCCGAAAAGCAAAAGCCTTTCCATATTTGCTAGCAGAAAATAAAGCTTGCCAAGACAAAGTATCCCAGCTTCGTGTTAACTTGGAAGACCTTGGAAGAAAACGACAAGCTCTTGAAAATGATGCTTCTATTCGAGACACGCTGATTCGCCGATCCCAAATGACACGAGAACTCAAAGAGGCCCTTAAATGTGTTTTTGATGCATTTAAAACAGAGGCAGCAACAGATCTCGGAATCCAAGCAACAAACATAATGAAGCTTTTGCTTGATACCGAAGGTATGACAAATCTAAAAGAAATTATCGTAGAAAGAGATTACTCTTTGCAAATGTGCGACCAATGGAATGGGCAGTTTCTTGCGAACATATCCGCTGGGCAGAGACAAATCATGTCAATCGCCTTTATTACTGCTCTCGCCAGAGCGGCATCAGGTGGTTCTGTCCTTGAGATAACTTTGCAGCCTGGTATTTGCCGTTCACTTTGCTTTAAGTTTGTTGTATAATATTTAGACAATTTTGTGTAATCTTAAAAGAGCGGGTTGCGTATGTTAAATTAATTGAGTAAGCGGAGTGATTTTTTTTGGTACATAGCGGTGCAAAAGTACCGAAAAGGAATGCCTTGACATGGACAATACTGGCAAAAAGAGTAGAAAATTCCAGGTGTGCAACGGGTATCTGCTCGAGTTCGAGCAGCTTGCGCGCGTGCTGAGTTTCCTTGCTGAGAATAGCGAACTAAAGAAGGTCAGTCGCGATGCGTTGGTGGAAGGCACGGGACTGGCGAATCGGCAGATCGAGAGTTTGGTGAGTGTGGGTGCGGCCATGGGGTTGATTCGCCCGGGGAACCAGGTGCTGACACCGGCGGGGCGGGTGGTCGCCAAGCACGATGTTTTTATCGAGGCGCGGGGCACGCTGGAATGGTGCCATTACATCGGCTCGGGGTCCCACCGGAATCTGATCTGGTACGAGATTTTCAACACAATCCTGCCGAATGAGCCTGCCATGACAGCGGATGGCTGGATGGCTTTCCTGCGAGGGACTCTGGCTGGCCAGTATACGGATCGCACGATCGGGAAACATCTGCGTCAAGAGGTGCGGTTCGTGGCTGATGCCTATCTCAATCGGAACTTCAGGAAATTGGGTGTCTTGCACGAAACCAGCGATGGGAAACTTTACCGGCGGCGTGTGGCCGAAATCACGCCAAAGATCATGACGGCTATGATCTATGATTTCGGCCGGCGCTCGGGGGCGGAGCTGCTGCAAGTCGACGCTCTCGTGACTCAACCAGGCGCACCGGGCGCGGTCTTTGCGATGGAACCGGAAGCTCTCCGCCAGATCTCTGAGGCGCTGCACCGCAATCGGTGGCTTCGCTATGAATCCACACACAACCTGGACCAGATTCGACTGCATACAGATTTCTCCGCGGTGGACTTCCTGACCGACTATTACAATGATGAAAAATGAATGATGCGATTGATATATTGACATTGGCATCGGAATTGCCGCGGCGGCGGGCCTGCCGGGCACTGATTGTGCTTACGGAAGATGCAGGGGGACAGCAGGAGTGGGCTGGCAGGCTGGCGGAGCGTGCCGGAGGCAGGCATTTGGACGTCCTGGATCGCTTTGTACAGGATGAAAAGCTCAGCAGCCGGATTTCAACCTTCGGCGTGAATGATCTCTTTTCGCTGCTGTCCACCGAAGACGGAAAGCTGGTTGTCGCGACAGGGTTCGAGTTTTTGCGCGCTTCCTGGGTTGCCCGATCTGGAGCCATGACTGATTTTGCCAAGCAGGCTGAATTCTGGTCAAAATCTCCCTCCCTGATTCTAGTGACGCAGAAAGACGCGACACTTTCGAAGCTCGGCGCGAGCAAGCGTTTTCAATACACCTACGTGGTGGATCAACGGGATACCCTGGCTTTATGAGAAACAACGGACTATTCAGCACCCTCTTCCTCGACGACCTGAAAGATGAGGTCGAGCTTGATGACATGGCCAAGGGCCGGATGGCGACCCTGGGGCACGCCTGGAAGAACCGCAAGGCGGACGATTCCGCGGCCCTGTGGGACAGCTTTCTGAAACAGGCCCTGGGCTATCTGAACTTTGTGCCCGCGAACCAGCCGGTCGCCAAGGGAATGTACCCGCTTTTCGAGGACTATGGCTTCACTGAGTGCCTTTCTGTGCTGTACTTGGTCGAGCCCGGCAGCGACCTGGACGACACCGCCGTGGGACGCTTCTGGCCGGCCAAGCTGATTGCGGAACTAAAAAAACGCAAGTTGAACTGGGGCATACTAACCAATGGCGGCACCTGGCGCCTCTACTCACTGAAGAGCTCACGCCCGTTTGAGGACTACGTGGAACTCCCCTTGGCGGATGCGTTGGCGGGCGCTGATGAAGGCGAGTACGGCCTCTTTGAGCGCTTCTTCCACCTCGACTCCTTTATTTGGAATGATGAAAGCGGAATGCGGAATGTGGAATCAGAACATTCATCACTCAGCACTCATCATTCATCATTTTCCGAACGGCAGGCAGGAGTCTACACCTGTCGGCTAGACGAAGACCGCGATGCATCCGAGAGTGTGCTGGAGGAATGGGTCAAGAAGCCGCTTCTGGCCCAGGTCGACGAAGTCCTGCAATACCTCTGCAACGGTTTCATTCTGGACACTAAGAAGAGCGGCGAGGAGTACACCGAGGAGGAGCGACGGGAGATCTTCGAGAGCGCGGTCAAGCTGCTGTATCGCTGCCTCTTCCTTTTCTACGCCGAGGCCCGCCGTTTGCTGCCGTCCGAAGAATCCAAGTCAGAAGCCTACCGTGCGGAGCTGTCCATTCACGCCCTCTGCGAAGAAGCCCGGAAATTCAAGTGGGGTCAGCGGGATGATCATCAAGACTTCGACCTCTGGCAGCATCTCAAGGGCCTGGTGGCGGCCGTCAATGATGGTGATCCTCAATACGGGATCATGGGATACAATGGCGGCCTGTTTGACGACTCTGAAGAGAAGTTTTTGGGCGCACACCGCCTGAGGAACGATTTCCTGTCCCGCGCGCTGTATCTGCTTGCCTACGTTGAGCCCTACAACAACGACGCCGACGACGAGTACGAGATCCCCTACGAAGATTTGGAAGTCCGCCACTTGGGAGAACTGTACGAAAACATCCTGGAGTTCAGTGTGTCCCTCTGCGATGCCGATCGGCTGCGCCGCCGCACCAAGAAGGGCGTTCAGATTCTCCTGGCGTCCGAGAACAAGCGGCAGGAACACGACACCCTGATCAGGAAAGGCGATGTCTACTTCGGGGAGTCCGCCCTGGAACGCAAGCAGAGCGGCTCCTATTACACGCCGGAGGCGCTCGTTCGTTTTCTCAACGAGAAAGCCATCATCGTCCCGTTGCGTGAGCGATTCGACACCGACTACAGGCCCCGCTTCGCGCAGTTTCTGGAGAGCATCGAGAAAGGCGTGCAGCAGAGCGATGTGAAGGGCGCGGCGCGTTCCGCGGTGGCCCAGGTGCAGCGCTTTGTGGAGGATGTCGTGTTGGAGTTCCGGGTGTGCGATCCCGCCATGGGAAGCGGGCACTTTCTTGTGGATGCCGCCAACCAGATGGCAGGGTTGGTGATGGATTTCCTTGCGGAAATCCCCACCAATGATGAATGCGGAATGATGAATGATGAATCTTCCGGATTGGATATTGTGTCGCTGCGGCGGCGTATTACGCGGAATTGCCTGTATGGCGTGGATCTGAACCCACTAGCCGTCAATCTTGCCAAGCTCTCGCTATGGCTCAACTGCTTTGCCGTTAATCACAAGCTGACCTTCCTGGATCATCACCTGCGCTGCGGCAACAGCCTGATCGGTATTCGGACGCTCGACCAGCTCAAGCGCATCCCCAAGCGAAAGAAGGACGGCAAGAAGAAGCAGGAAGAGAGCTGGTTCGACCTGGATGACCTCTCCACCGCCCTGGGAGACGCGGCGGAACGGGTGTCGCATATTACCGAGATCGATGAAGACGACACCGATCGGCAGAAAGATGAATACGATTCGTCACGCCACGAAATTGCGCGGATGAGACCGCTGGCGGACCTCTTTACCGCCTACCTCATGGATAGCAACCTTGATCGCTCGACCTATGAACGCCTCTTCAATCATTTCACGGGCAAGAAGAGTCTGGATCCCATGTCCGACGAGGAGCTGGAAGCAGCCTGGGAGTCGGTTGAAGTCTATCGCGACTGGCATGACTTCTTTCACTGGGCTTTGGAATTTCCGGATGTGATGGGAGGCGATGAGCCTGGTTTTGATGCCACGGTCGGCAATCCGCCCTGGGATATCGTGAAGCCCAACTCCCAGGAGTTCTTCTCGGCTTATGACCCGGCATTCCGAAGCTACAAGAAACAGAAAGCCAGCAAGGTTTCCGAGCAGTTGATGGAGAAGAATCCTGCTATCCGGAAGAAGTGGGAGGAGTACTGCGACGGCATAGCCAAACAGAGCGCATACGTCCGCGAGGAAGCAGCCTACGGTGCCGTTGGCAAAGGCGACATCAACACCTTCAAGTTGTTCCTGGAGCAGTTCTTCACGGTTCTTCGGAACAACGGTTGTATGGGAATAGTAGTTCCCAGTGGCTTGTACAATGATAAGGGCTGTCTGCAGCTTCGTTCAATGTTCTTTGAGCAGAGCACTATCTACTGCCTATACGGGTACGAAAATCGCTGGCCAACTGTGTTTACTGCAGTTGATAACCGATTCAAGTTTGTCGTCTTCTCTACGCGCAAGGGT
>JAQWAM010000094.1 GCA_028707675.1 Kiritimatiellia bacterium
ATCGGGCGCGGAACCGTAATTCAGGAAATCCGCGCCACCGGCACCGTGCAGCCCATCCAAGAGGTCGAGGTTGGCACGCAGGTCAACGGTCGCATCATCCGGCTTGACGCGGACTTCAACTCGGTCATCAAGGCCGGACAGATCGTGGCTCTGATCGACCCCGATGTCTATGAGGCCAACCACGCCAAGGACCGGGCTAAGCTCAAATCCAACGAGGCCAATCTGGAGCAGATCAAAATCAAGCTCGCCCTGGCCGAGAAGGATCTTTCCCGCAAAAAAGAGCTGGCCAGCCGCAAGATGATGTCTCAGGCGGATCTGGATACGGCCCAAGCCGAGCGCGATGCCCTGGCTGCGCAGGTGAAGATCGCCGAGGCCGGGGTGGAGCAGTTGAAAGCGGTGGCCCAGCAATCCCGCGCCAATCTGGATTACTGCACCATCCGCTCTCCGGTCGACGGCGTGGTGATCTCGCGCAATGTCGACGAGGGTCAGACCGTCGTCTCGTCCATGAACGCACAACAGCTTTTCAAGATCGCCACCGATCTCAAGCGTATCCAGGTCGAGGCCAGCATCCCCGAAGCCGACGTGGGGCAGATCAAAACCAACCAGGCCGTATCTTTCACAGTCGATGCCTACCGCGACACTTTCCGGGGCGCCGTCAAACAGATCCGTCTGGCGGCCGCGACTGTGCAGAATGTGGTGACCTACCCCGTTATCGTGGAGGCCGACAATCCAGAAGAGAAATTGTTTCCCGGCATGACCGCCAACATCGGCGTCGAGGTTGACCGCGCGGAGAACGCCCTGCTGGTGCCGGTCGCGGCCCTGCGTTTCGCTCCGACCAACATCACCGCCGAATTGAAAGGCCCCAAGATCTGGCTGTTAAACGACCGCGGTCAGCCCGAGGCCGTCAAGATCCAGCCCGGCATTTCCGACGGCGTCCACACCGCCGTCAGAGCCGATCAGGAGATCGAGGGGCGCGATGTCGTTATCGGCTTCCAGTCCAACGGACAGACTAACGCGGGCGGGCCCCGCAACCCGTTCATGCCCACAATGCCCGGCGGCTCCAGAAGCGGCCGCAACGTGCGCCGCGCCATGCGCTGATTTCAACCGCGCGCGCTTTCGTCCAACAGCACGTTCAAAGCCTGCAGATAGGCCAGAATGCTGGCCTCGATCACGTCTGTGGAAACGCCGCGTCCGTGGTAAATCCGGGCGCCATCCCGCACCCGCACCGCAGCCTCGCACTGCGCGTCCACGCCGCCCGTGATCGCGGTCAACTGGAAAGCCTCGAGGCTGACATTCACCCCCAGAATTTGGCTGATCGCCTTGAAGGAAGCGTTGATCGGCCCGTCGCTGGCCGCCACCTGCTCAACCTGCTTGCCGTCACGTATCAGGCGTATGGTGCTGACCGGCGTGATCGCGTTGCTGGCCGTCACATTGTAGCGGTCAAGCTTGACGCGTTCCTCAACCATCGTCTGGATATCCTGTGCCAGCGCCGCGATATCGGCGTCACTGACACTTTTCTTGCGGTCTGCCAAATCCTTGAACTTCGCGAACAGCTCCGCCACCCGCGCGCTGTCCAGATGAAAGCCGAGCTCCTGCAGACGGCTTTCGAAGGCGTGCTTGCCGGAATGCTTGCCCAACACCATCTTGTTGCGCGGCAGACCGATCGACTCGGGCGTCATGATCTCGTAGGTCAGAGGATTAGCCAGCACGCCGTGCTGATGTATACCGGCCTCGTGCGCGAAGGCGTTTTCGCCGACGATCGCCTTGTTGGCCTGCACCCGGCTGCCTGTCACCGCCGCCACGCAACGGCTGGTGGCATATATTTTGGTCGTGTCGATATTGGTCTCGGCCCGGAAGAAGTCGCGGCGCGTGTGCAGCGCCATCACAACCTCTTCCAACGCGGTGTTGCCCGCGCGCTCGCCGATACCGTTGACCGTGCACTCCACCTGGTCCGCGCCGGCCTTGATCGCGGCCAACGAGTTGGCCGACGCCAATCCGAGATCATTATGGCAATGCACCGCAAGCCTCGCCGACGCGACGTTGGGCACGTTGGCCCGAATGTCGGCGATCAGCCGGCCGAACTGCTCCGGCACCGCATAACCGACAGTGTCGGGGATATTAACCGTTCCCGCGCCCGCCGCTATCACCCCTTCGATCATACGGTAAATGAAGTCGCGCTCGCTGCGGGAACAGTCCTCCAGCGAGAACTCAACATCCGGACAGAGATTACGCGCGTACTTGACCATGGCCACAGCCTGCTCATAAACCTTGTCCGGCTCCATCTTGAGCTTGCAGGCCATGTGGATCGGCGATGTGGCGATAAAAGTGTGGATGCGCGGATGCGCAGCCCCGCGCACTGCCTCCCAAGCGCAGTCGATGTCCTTCGGCAGAGCCCGGCACAGACTGGCCACCGCCGCGTTCTTGACCACTCCCGCCACAGCCCGCACCGACTCGAAATCGCCCGGGGATGCGATAGCAAAACCACCTTCGATGATGTCCACTCGCAACTCTTCAAGATGCTCGGCCACCAGCAGCTTGTCGCGCAGATTCATGGTGCAGCCCGGCGACTGCTCGCCGTCCCGCAGAGTCGTGTCAAAAACATATATGCGCCGCATTTTGTCGCTTTCTCTCATGATCTCACCCCTTAGCCGCCGGTTTTTCACCGCCGTCCCTTGCACTACTCAACCTTGTGCGTTCGTAACCCCGCGCAACACCGCATGCACTCCCGAGAAACAAAAACTCCCGCGGAATCGGCTGCGATTATCCACGGGAGTCCTGTCTTGCGTTTGTCATAAAAGACTACACAACTTCACCCCCGTGGCAGCCAAGCAGCCACAAGCCGGTAAGTCGCAGGTCAAACGCATAGCTTTCTCTTCTCATTTGTTTGTACTATCGCATATCACCCGCGCCCGGCGCAAGCACGATTTACGGCGGTTGATGTCGAGACACAGGAAGTGGACGCTCGCTATATAACTCCCGCCGCTCAAAAAGATCTCCCCGCGGCAAAATAGAATCGCGCCCATTGTTTGAACTTGCATTTCAAACACCAAAGCGGACATTATAACATCCGTTGACGCGATTCAGCGTCCAAGCAAATGCGTCGCTTACTGATTAAGTGAAAGGTTGGCATGAAACATGTTTTTGTGGGGTTCGGCTTCGGACCCATCCAGTCGGGGCTGTTCGCGAAAGAGGCTTACTCGGGCGGGCGTTTTTCGGAGATCGCGGTAGCGGAGGTTGACCCCGCTTTGGTCGCGGCAGTGCGCGGCAACAACGATTGCTACACGCTGAACGTGGCCGCCGCGAACGGCGTCGAGCAGGTTCAGGTCGAGGGAGTCAAGTTGCTCGACCCCGCGCAGCCGGATGACGAGCGGCGTTTGAACGACGCGCTGAGCCGCGCCACGGAGATCGTGACATCGCTGCCGTCGGTGGCTTTCTTCGCGCGCGGCGGAACCGCGAGCGTGGCCGGCCGCATCGCCGCGGGTTTGTGCGGAGCCGCCGGACAAACTATCGTGTACACGGCCGAGAACAACAACCACGCGGCCGAGATTCTTGAAAAGGATGTGAGGAACGCCGTGCCGCAGGGCGCGCGGCCGCGTGCGGCGCAGTATCTGAACACCGTGATCGGCAAGATGAGCCAGGTCATCAATGATCCGGACGAGATCGCGCGGCGCGGATTGGCGCCGGTCGCGCCGGGATTCCCGCGCGCGTTCCTGGTCGAATCGTTCAACCGCATCTTGGTGTCTAAGATCACGCTGCCCGGCTTCGAGCCCGGCATCACGGCGTTCGAGGAGAAGGCCGACCTGCTGCCTTTCGAAGAGGCCAAGCTGTACGGCCACAACGCCATCCACACGCTCTTGGGCTTTTTGGCGCAGGACTCCCGACTCTCCCTGATGTCGGATCTGCGCGGACGGCCAGATCTGCTGGGGCTTGCGCGCAAAGCTTTCATAGACGAGAGCGGCGCGGCGCTGGTCCGGCGCTACCGGAACCACGGCGACGCCCTTTTCACAGAGGCGGGTTTCCGCGCTTATGCCGAGGATCTGTTGGAGCGCATGACCAACCCGCATCTCGCTGACACCGTTGCGCGGGCCACCCGCGACCCGGTGCGCAAACTCGGGCGCACAGACCGCATCTTCGGCGCGATCCGGCTTTGTATGGAATACGGCATGGAACCGCTCAACCTCGCTGCCGGGGCACTGGCCGGCTTGCGCGCGCTGGCGGAAGACAAGGAATGTCCGGCCAGCCCCGCCTTCGAGGCCTTGCGTTCCGGCAGGAAGCTGGATGCAGACGCCTTGGCGCAATGCCTGACCGCCATCTGGGGCGACGCTTGTGCGGCCGATGAACTGCGCGATATCGCCGACCTGCTGCAGCGCGCGAGCGCGCTCCCGCACCGCAGTTGATCCGCGCCCGTCGGGATCCCGCCAGGTTGCGATCGGGTGGCTGTCGCTATCAGAGGGGGTTCAGTTCGAAGCGCTGCCGTCTGGGTTTGCGGGCTGTATCGATCTGCGCTTCAAGGTCGGTTATGATTCTGTCAAGCTCCGCCAGTTTTTCCGCCGGACCGTTTTCAAGCTGAATTTTGCGCCAGCGCTCGAAGTAGACATTGTTCTTCTTGAAAACCAGGCCCAGCACCTGCATCGCCTGCGCCGCGTTCGGCGTGGAGGCAGTCGCGAGATTCACCCCTGCGGCAAGCTGTTCGCGGCTGTAGTCCCCGACTTTCAGGCCGTCGATGGACAACGCATAGCTCGCTTCCTTAAGCCCGGCGACCTTAAGCATATAACGGTTCAGTTCCTCGCTTACCGGCGCCAGCGCCAGCGCCGCCGTGGCCTTGGCGTCGACCGGCATGGGCAGAGCGTGGTCGAGCCGGTCAAAACTGATTGTTCCGCCCTTGACCTTAAAGTTTGAGATTTCGCAGTTTTTCTCGCAGACGACCTTGCCGAGAAAAAACCAGCGCGAGAGATCAATCCCGCATTCGGATACCAGCGCCGGGGCATTGAGCTGTTTCAGGATCGTCCAGGCCATCAGCGTGTGGCCGGCCGGACCGGGATGCACCGCGTCGCCGCCGCCGATCATCGCGTCCGGCTTGGCGGCGCGCGCGTCGAGCATGATCTTCATGTAGGGGGCGAACTGATCCACATACACCGCCCCGTTAGCGGCGGCCACCTCGCGCAAAGCGTCGGAGAATTTGCGCAGCGACTGGTTTTTGACATTCTTGTCGTGCGCGGCCGGCGGCTTGTCCTCGATCGGCTGCGGTGTGAGCAACGCGACCCGCGCGCCTTGGGCCTTTAGGATCTTGACGATCTCGGTCTGGCTGCGCGTGTACGCGCGGCAGATGTCCTCCCGGAACGCCTGATAAGCGTGATCGTTCATGCCGAACTTGACGGTCACGGCCGTGGGCTTGTGCGGCAGCACGTCTCGCTCCAGGCCGGCCCGCACCGCCTTTTCGACCATTTCGTCCAGCAGCGCGCCCGTAGCGGAGAACAGCGCCTTCTCGTCGGTCTTGAAACGCTTGCGCAGCCACGCAGTGTCGCCGCCCCAGCCGACGTTGCGGAAACGGAACCGCCGGTCGGGAAAGCGCGTCAGCGCGTACGCCTCGAGATAGGTCGTGTAGAGCTTCTGCTGGGTGATGCTGTCACCCAGAAAAACGACCGAATCGTTGTCCCTGAAGAAGAATCCCTTTTCAGTCTCGCAACGCGCCATGACCACGGTTAGCGCAACAAAACCAGCCAACAACATACGCTTGCTCATCCATGCCTCCTTATTAGTGATTTACCCTTTTGAAAAACAATTAACATTACCCGCCAAAAGCCGGTTTGTCGAGAATAGTGCGCAGGATACCAACAATGCAGGACATTTTCATTTGACCTTTTTTTGTGGTGCACCCCACTAGCCGACGCGAAGACCTGGAACGGCATCGAAATGCCGGTCGAATGAAATCAGGACTGCGCCACGTTCCATCGCCTGCGCCGCGATCCAGAGATCGTTAACCGGCATTGGTGTGCCTTTCTTGCGAAGCGCCAGGAAAAGACGTCCGTAGTAATCGGATG
>JAQWAM010000095.1 GCA_028707675.1 Kiritimatiellia bacterium
ATCGACGAGCTGTGCCGACTGAGCTATGACCGCGACACGTTGTCGAAACGATTGGTCTCTTTACTGGCGAAACAGGTTTTCACTTACGGCGTTTACAACGGAGATGTCCACGCCGGCAACATCTTGGTGATGCCCGGGCCAACCATCGGGCTTTTCGATTTCGGCATGGTGCGCACAATCGACCCCGAGACACAGAAACTGATGATCGATCTGTTCGTCGCGGTGGTGACCAAGGACGCGGTGCGTATGAGCCGCATACTTTCGGCTTATGCCGAACCCGGCCATACCCCCGACACTATGCGTCTGGCCCGCGACCTGCACGAGTTGCTTGTGTTTTACTACGACCTGCCCGCCGAAGACCTGCGTGTGGAGACCATGCTGGAAATCGTCATGGACCTGCTCGCCACGCACAAGCTGGTGGTGCCGCAGCAGCTCATCATGCTGTGCCGCGCAGCGGTCATGACGGAAAGCATCGTGCGCATGCTGTCGCCGAAAATGTATTTCGTGGTCGAGCTTGCGCCGTTCATCAAAGACGCCATCAAGAACCGTTTCTCGCTGGGCAATGTGCGTGACGAGCTGGGCAGGCTGGCGGCCGACGGCACGCGCGCGCTCAGGGCGCTGCCTGCCGCGCTGGGAACTTTCCTGACCAACATGAACGACGGCGTCCTGCGGGTCGAGTCGCAGCACCGCGACCTCGAAAAACACACGCGCCAGTTCAGCCGCATGGCCACATGCCTCGCGCTGAGCGTTATCAGCGGAGCGCTGTTCCTGGGCTCGGCCTTGCTAGTGGCGTTCGCCAAGGATAGCGCTCCCGGTCTGGCCAAGACAGGGCGGTTCGGGCTGGCCGCCGCCGCGCTCCTGATCTGCGCGGCGCTGATCAAGCTGTTCCGCAAATGAAGCTCGGTTGCCAAAACAAAGACCCGCAAACGGATACATTCGGGTCATGGCCGGCCCGTTCTTACGCTTCCTGCCGGAAAACAGGTTTTGTCTTGCTTTCCGGCTGTCCAATCTCAATAATTAGCTCCTTTTTTACATCATAGAGGCAAACGCATGAGTACCGAGAAAAGCAAAGCCGACAAGACTACGAAGCCCGTGCTGCACACGATCCCCGAGAATCTGCCAGAGGAACTTTTGCCGATTTACGACTGGTGGAAAACCAAGGGGCCGGCTTTTCTGACCGCTCTGGCGACTGCTGCGGTTCTGGCTGGCGGCGTTTTCGCCTTCAGGGCTTATCGCGCGTCCAAGACGGCCGCGGCCAACCAGGCGATTTTGAAGGCATCCTCTCTGGAAGACCTGGAGAACGTGGTGGCGAAATACGGAGCTACCAAAGCCGCGGGCACCGCGCGCCTGCGTCTGGCCAAAGCCTATTACGACGCATCGAACTATCAGGCGGCGCTGCAGACTTATGACGAGTGCCTGAAAAAAGGCACGGCCAGAGCGTTAAGGGAGATCGCGGAGCTGGGCCGCGCCCATGCCTTGGAAGGCCTGAACCGGTTGGACGAGGCCCTGTCCGATTTCCAGCGCTTTGAGCAGCAGCGGACCGGTCATTTTCTCTACCCCCAAGCCGTGATGGGCGCCGCGCGTGTGCTGGCCATGCTCGGCCGCAAGGACGAGGCCAAGAACAGGATCGAGAAGCTCAAAGCCGAAAAGACCGGTGACGAGGCGGTCGAGATGGCCGTCGCGAATCTTGACGGGGTGATCACGCGCTATGAGCCGCGGGCGGAGCGTTCGCTGTTCGACATGGCCGAAGAGGCCGTCAAAGCGGCGCCCGCACCCGAAAAACAGGCTCCTGCCGCCGAAGTTCCCGCGGCGGCGGAGCAGCAGCAGCCTGCGGCCGGCCAGCCCTGAGGTGTCGCTGCAACGCCCGGCTGCGCGCGTCTAACGTCGCCCCGCAGACTCAAATAACGTAATTGTCGGGGGGGCGGAAACCGCGCAGCGCCGGATCAGTTCGGCCAAGGTGATGTTCTGCAATGTGTCCTTGACCGCGTTGTTCACCTCTTGCCAGACCGCGCGCGCCACGCAGGTCCCGCTTTTTGGGCAAGGTTTTTTTTTATCCAGGCAATCCGAGACCTGCAGCTCCCCCTCCAGGGCGGTGACGATCTCGAGCATGGTGATATCCTCGGGGCGCCTGATCAGGAAATAACCGCCGCGCGCCCCCCGCGCGACACCCAATATTCCGGCCGCTTTCAATGGATTGATCACCTGCCAAAGGTACTTGACGGAAATGTCCTGCCGCCGGGCCAGTTCGTTAAGCGTTGCCGCTCCGACGCCGTTATGCATGGCTATGTCGATAAGGGTTCTAAGCCCGTAACGCCCTTTGGTGGATACTTTCACAATGCGAGTATTGTATGTTTTCCGGCTTTGTGCGTCCACCGTTTTCCCGCTAATATTCGTGCTAGCCTTTTAGCCTTTGTTTGGGTCAAAGAAGGCTTGTGCCGCACATATACTCTTGTTATCATATTAACATCTTCACAAACGGCTGTTTTATTGATGAAAAGTCACCAACTGAGCTGTTCGCGCCAAAGCGTCAGAACAAAATTCGGTCTTTTGACCGGGTGCATGCTGCTGGGATTGCTGGCCGCCTTCTATATCGGCGGGCGTTTCATCCTCGTGCATATGCTGAGGCAAGCCGAGAAGAACATACAGGTCATAGGTTCCGACATAAAAAATATGGTTTACGGAGAACTTGTTTCGGTTCAGCGCGCCACTCACCGGATGTCCGAGAATCTGCCTTCGTCAATTGAGGATGTGTCCGAAGAGTTCCTGCGCGCGCAAATCTCGCGCGCCGCCGCTGACACGCCGGTCACTTTGGTTTTGGCTCTGAATACCGAAGGATACTTCGCCAAAGGCTTGTATCTTACGCCCGGCGGCGTGGCTCGCCCGGTTGAGGAACACGAGATAAAGCCTTATTTCTCAAAAGAATCCCCGTTGCCGTCCGCCATTAGGGAGCGCTTTTCAGCTTCCGGGCTGCTAATCTTCAACGGGATGCCGATGTCTTTTGCCTTGGCGCCGCACAACGACCCGCAGGGACGGGTCAACAGTTTCATCGTGTTAGGATCGCCTTTCCCAAGTGTCTCTCTGATCAACCGGATCAACCAAATGACCCACGGCATGCATGTGTCGCTGTCCGAACGCGTGCGCAACCCGCTCGCTCCGCGCCCTGACAACCGCGACAACCCGTCCCCAGAGGGGACGTCTCCGATATTCAAGGATTCAGTGAACTACTATGCGGGCGGCCGATGGCACTTGGGCGAGAACACTTTTGAGGCGGTTCTGCCGGTCAACGACATCATGGGCAATGAGGTTTCGGCGATCTCGATCCGCATGCCCGGCAGTTTCTCTTCGCTGGCGAGCATCGCGCTGGGCTGGCTGACATCCTTCACGGCGGTTGTCGGCATCATTTTCGTGCTCCCGATGTTCTGGCTGCAGGCCCGGTTTTTACTGAATCCGCTCTCTACTTTGGCGGATCAGATAAGGGAAATCGGCACGAAGCACCTTGACGGAAATTGCGCGAAACTGGTCTGGCCGAGGAACGACGAGTTCGGCGCGCTCGCCGAGAGCGTCAACGAGATGCTCGCGGCGCTGGCGGACAACAACGGCAAAATCAAGGCGCACGAGCAGAAGCAAAAGGCCCTGATCGCAGGCATGCCTGACGGCTTGTGCCTGTTCGACCGCAACGCCAATATCGTCGCAATTCACAAGCAGCCCGATTACGCCCGTCCGGTACCCGGACTGCTTGCGGGGCGCCCCATATCGCCCCCGATTTTCCCCGACACCGACTGCGAAGCCATGGGCAAGGCCATTGAGGCGGCCTTTCAGTCCAGCGGCATCCAGATGATCATGCTCTGCTGCCGCGAGTCGGACGGGTCTTACCGGCATTTCGAGACCCGCATCAGCCGCCTCGATGACTTTCTGGCGCTGGTTGTGATGCGCGACATCACCAAAGAGTGGCGCGAACGCGAGACCCGCGAACAGATGGAGTCGCGCCTCGCCAAAGTTGACAAGATGGAAAGCTTGAGCACCTTGGCGGCGGGCATAGCGCATGACGTCAACAATATCCTGACCATCATCCAGAACACCATTGACATCACATGGGAGAATCCGGCTGAAGGCGAAGAGCAAGAGGCTGTCAGCACGATCAAGCAGGCCACCGGCAAGGGCGTTTCCCTCACGCGCGAGCTGATGACTTACGCGGGTCACACCAGCATATCTTTCAAACGCGAAGACCCAAACAAGGTGATCGCCGACCTCGACAAACTGATGGGCGGCGTGATCGCATCCAATGTCAGCCTGGAACTCAAGCTCACCCCCGATCTGCCCGCGGTCGACATCGACCCGCACCAGTTCTGGAAAGTCATCATCAACCTGCTGAAAAACGCTTCCGAAGCCATGGGCGGGGCCAGCGGCCACATCCGCATCAGCACCTACCCCTTCATACTGCACACGAACAACGCCAACGATTTCTTCAGCACGCAGACCTTGAATTTCGGCCGCGGCGTGGTTTTCCAGATCGACGACAACGGTTCGGGCATACCGCAGGAGGTCATCAAAAGGATGTTCGAGCCTTTCTTTTCCACGAAGTCCGTCGGCCGCGGCTTAGGGTTGGCCACCGTGTTCGGCATCGTGGACGCTCACAACGGCGGTATCGCCATATCGTCGGTGATCGGTAAAGGCACAACATTCCGGGTATGGCTGCCTGTGGCCATTGATAAGCCGCCCGCTCTGGCGGAGGAATCAATGCCTGAACCCCAGGAGGCAGCTTCGGGCGGCACCAGCGCCGCCCCGCCGGCGCCGACGCTCCCGCCCTGCGTCATGCTGGTCGAAGACGACCGTTCCATAATACATGCCACGACGGTCCTGCTGCGATCGCTACACGTTGAGGTGTTTGCCGCAACCAGCAAACGCGAGGCGCTGGCGCTCTTCCGAAAACACGCTGACGCGGTATCGGTCATTCTGCTGGACGCCCAGATCGGCGAATTGGACAACGTGCGCCTGTTGAGCGTCTTGCGCCTGCGCAAACCAACCCTCAAGACAGTCATCATCTCCGGCTACAACGAGGACAGGATCAGCCGCATGTTCGCGTCAGAGGCATACGACTGCTTCCTCAAGAAGCCCTACACCCGTGACGAGCTGAAAAAAACGCTCGCCAGATTCATGCGGTTAACATGAGCTTCTCAACCTTTGGAGCAAGCGCGCGGGGGTGAGACAGATAGAAATGGCAAGGCCGACCGGCCAGCGCCGCTATCTCCTCTTGCAGTTTTTGGTTGAAAGGGTTCATCAGCGCCACCAAAGCCTCTCCGCCCATCACGGCAAAAGGCACCGCGCCTTTGACCTGTATGAAAACGTGGGGCAGCAACTTGGTGGCTGCGGGCATGAGATCGAAAAGTTCAACAGGTATCGCCGGAATTTCGCTGTCTCTCTGCATCGACTCCATAAGCGCTTCGGTCATCTCGGGGTGCTGCTCATCCAGCAGCGCCAACGCCGATATCAGCATCGGCGTGTCAGTCACGGGGCGGTCGGTCAGATCGTGCAGGACATCCATGCACATCTCCTTGGGAAGATACTCGCGTTCTTTCCACATCCAGACCAGATCCATCTCCGCCGCCGAGGCGGATCTCGAAAGCGCGTGCACCGCCAAACCCGCGTCCTCAAAACCGCCCTCTGTTGTAGACGCCGCCGCCCCGCCGCCCATAACCTCCATGTCTTTTTGGAACTGCCCTTTGAGTATCTGCCCCTGAACCTCCTCAAAGACCTTTGCGACCGCCGCCTGTGCCGGCGGGTAATCCGAAAAAGCGCTTAAGTGACCCGCTATGACCTGCGCGTTCTCATAATCCTTCTCGGCAAGCAGAGCCTCGGCCAGACTGACCAGACAGTCGCGCCGTTTCTCTTTCTGCCCGGTCTGCTCATAGGCCACCGCCAGAAATTCCAAGCTGGTGCGGTCGCCCGGCATACTCTGCAGCATCTGCTCGAAAAACTCGATCGCCTCGATTATCTTCTGGTCAGGATCTGACAT
>JAQWAM010000096.1 GCA_028707675.1 Kiritimatiellia bacterium
GGGCCTGGCGATCTGGGATCGAGTCGCAAACAAAGGCGACAAAACCTCTCTTTTGGGCTATGGCAGTCAGGCTGACGGTGTTGTCGTCTACGGGGATATCGAGGCGGGCCTGATGCTTGTCCCACCCCAAATGCTCATAGAAGAGGGTCTTGAAATCGAAAGCCTTCAGGCATTGGCGGGCATCTTTGGTGTTTATCTTCATGATTCTCCAGAATATTCCCGAGCGTGCTCCAAGGAAAGACGCAGTTCCCGTTTTAATAATTTCTTGTCGGGTAATGCGGTAAGATATTGCGCCACGCGAATGCCGGCTTTATCCAATTGCAGCAGCTCAATCTGCTCCCGACCACCCTCGGCACATAGAATCAAGCCAAGCGGAGACTCTTCCCCTGCCTGCATCTCATGTTTTTCCAGCCAGCGCAGATAAAGCTCCATCTGCCCCTTGTAGGCCGCCTTGAAACGACCAAGCTTCAAGTCAATGGCAATCAGGCGTCGAAGCTTGCGGTGATAGAACAGCAGATCAAGATAGAAGTCCTCGCCGTCAACAATCATGCGTTTCTGTCTGGCAACAAACGAGAAACCAGCGCCGAGTTCCATAATGAATTGCTCGAGATGCAGAATGAGACGGTCTTCAAGCGAAGCTTCGCTATACACGCCATGTAATCCGGTAAAGTCGAGAAAGTAAGGGCTTTTGAAAACAACATCTGGGGAAATCGTGCCCTTTGTTCGTATGTCTGATAAAGCGGATCGAATGATTCCTTCGGGTTTGTCGCTGATCAATGAACGCTCATAAAGCATACCGCCGATTTTTTCACGCAACGTGCGGATACCCCAGCCCTCATGCATAGCCATAGTGAGGTAGAAATCGCGTTTTACCTCATCGGACAATGGGAGTACTTCGACAAAATGCGACCAGCTCAATTGTCGCGACAGTGTCGCGACAATATCGGAATCTGTGAACGTGGCGGCGAACTGCATCATCCTGCGGATGCTCTTTTCATCAAAGCCGTGCGAACCGAACTCCTGCTGTAATTGTGCCGACACCGTCGACACAATTTGCCGACCATACTCGGCGCGTTTTCCAGACAAAACGTCCTCATTGATACGCCTGCCGATATTCCAGTACAGCAGCGTAGTTTCCTGATTGACCTTTACCGCGACACGGCTTCGTGCTTCCTGAATCAGTACGCGAATATCCCGCAGAAGTTCTTTTGTGGTCTTTATGATGAAAGAGGATTTTTTTGCAACGTCTTTCATGGGTGCCCCCTCAAACCCATCGAGCAAATCACTTGCGGTTCGGTCCCTTCGACATCCTCTGTCACACGGCACAGCCGAACATCCGCCCGGAGTGCCATGACCAATTCGGCCAGCGCCTGGTTGCTGATTCCGCTCTTGAGTTGGCGGTTGAGTGTGTCGGTTGCGGACTGAAGCAGCGGAAACTTGTAGATGTCCTCGATGGCGTGGCGCAGCTCGCGTGTATCGAAGAGCGTGCCCTTGATCTCCTCGGCGTAGGTTTTCAGCCGCTCGTAGGCGCGAAAGCGCGCGCCGGACGGTCGGCCAAGTTGGCCGCCGACGGATTTCTCGGTCTCGACGATGAGTTTGACGCCCTTGGCGACCATCTCGTGATGGTCGTCGTGGCGCGGGATGGCCGGGGTGTCGGGGGCACACTCCGCCGTCTTGAGAATAGTGAATTGCGATTCGGTGACGCTGTTGCCGCGCTTGTCCACCCACGCCAGGGCATCGTTGCCCTCGGACGTCCGCAGATAGACGAGCGCGCCTTCGGCGCCAAGTGGTGCAGCATGTGGTGCAGCCGTCCCGGCTGCGTCTCTTGAATTGGCAGGCGGGACACCTGCACCACTGCCCGCACCACGAGAACCCACCGCATCGCGCAAGCGGAATGTAACAAAGTAGGTGGCGCCTTCTTGGCGTAAATGC
Source organism: Kiritimatiellia bacterium (assembly GCA_028707675.1). Taxonomy (GTDB): domain Bacteria; phylum Verrucomicrobiota; class Kiritimatiellia; order RFP12; family UBA1067; genus JAQVQN01. Next base: position 1,933 of record JAQWAM010000096.1, read on the forward strand.
GGCAACTCGCCGCGTGATTTCATGCTGGAACAGTCAATCTTGTCTGGTGGATTGAACAGTGGTGCAGCATGTGGTGCAGCATGTGGTGCAGCCGTCCCGGCTGCGTCTCTTGAATTGGCAGGCGGGACGCCTGCACCACTTATTGCACCACAACTGGAAAATTCCCACTGGTCTGGTCGTGTGCAAAGACCAGCCTCGACCGGATTGTTCTCCACGTAATTCACAAAGCGCCCCAGTGCATCGGCAGATCGTATCAGGTGGTCGAAAGACTCCCTCTCCCACACTTCGCCGTGCGTCCTGAGACGCTTATTAATCAAATGCGCTGTGTAGGACTTCCACGAATGAAGAATCGCGGACAGGGTGTGCTCGCCCCACGGCGTGACAACCGCATGCACATGATTAGGCATAACGCACCAGGCATGCAGACGATATCGCTGGCCGTCGAAGTGGCATAGCGCGTCACGAACGATCCCGGCAATGGCGGGCGCGCGCAGAACGCAGGCACCCTTGGTCAACGGTGGTTCCGATGCGGCTGCTATGGCTTCGGCGTCTTGAAGCTGTGGTGCAGCCGTCCCGGCTGCTTGTTCTGAAGACGCAGGCGGGACGCCTGCACCACTTCTTGTTGGAGGCCACGGTTTGGTCGAATAGACGACATTCGGCATGGCCGGGATGGTCTTTTCAAGATCCGGGTCGCGGTCGATGGCGTTTTTCCATATCTGATAGGCATAGGACGCGAGGTCCACCTCGACATCCTCGTCGCCATCCAGAATGCCCGCCTTTTCCGTGAACAGGTCGCGAACGGCCTGGGCATCGTTCTGATCCTCGAAAAAGGCTTCATCCGCACCGACAACCTCCGCATTTTCCTGAAGGCGCTGGCTCACACGGGAGCGCAGCCTGATGATACGCTCGACGCCCTCGGCAGGCAGGAACGAATAGCAGAGGATCGTGTCGGACTGCTGGCCGATACGATCCACGCGGCCCGCGCGCTGAATCAGGCGGATGATCGCCCAGGGCAGGTCGAAATTCACAACGATGGAGCAATCCTGAAGGTTCTGGCCCTCGCTGAGGACATCGGTCGCCAGAACAATGCGCAGTTCCTTTTCGCGCGTCACATGATTGCGCTTGTCGTTGCTGACGGGGCTGAACCGGTAGGCAATGGCCGTGGGATCGTCCGAGTTGCCGGTAACGCCCTCTACGGCCTTGATACCCCTGGCCTTGAGTTGTTCGTTGAGGTAGTTGACGGTATCGGCAAACTGCGAGAAGAGCAGAACCTTTTCGGTCGGGTGCTGCCTGGTCAACAGATCGAGCAGGGCTTGCAGCTTGGCGTCGCGTGCCGAATCCCAGCCCCCTGCATTCTCCAGAACCTGCATCAGCGCCTTTGCGTCTTTGCGCAGGTCTTCGGCAAGATCGGCGTTGAAGAGACCCGCTTTCAGCCACTTGAACCGACGCCCGAAATGGTTGGCGTAGGAGTCATAAACCTCGGCGGCACGGGCCCGGAAAGCGGCTTCGCTCAATAGTGGTGCGGCCGTCCCGGCTGCTTTATCTATAGAAGCAGGCGGGACGCCTGCACCACTTACTAAGCCATTCTCTTCCGCATCCCCGGCCGCGTCCCACAGTTCGGAATCCTCGTCGTTCGCAGAGGCGTCCAGCAGGCCCATGTCCTGAGTGCCGATGGGGAGCGGCAAGCCATTCTCGATCGCATGCAGGCAAATGAAGTTGCGCAGGATGTGGCGTTCGAGGGAAAGGATGAACGAATGCCCGCTGCTCTCCAGACGTTTGAACAGGTTGGTCCGGCAGAAGCCTTTGAGGCGCGTTCCCGCGCGCGAAAGGTCGGCAAGGACCTTGGCTTCGTCTGGTGTCGGCGGCTTGTGCGGTGTCAGTTGCTGGTAGTTGCCAAGGCCATAGCGGGGCAGGGTCAGTTGATTGACCGCCTCGACCACGTCGTCAGCGAACAGTCGCGCGTATTGGTCAAGTGGTGCAGGCCTCTGGCCTGCCTTTATTAGGGAGGCAGGCGGGACGCCTGCACCACTTTCTCTAGCACTTTCTGCACCACCAAAGTTGAATTTAACGGTTTTCGGCACGCGCGTCGGGAAATAGGATCGGGTTCCGTCAGCAAAATCCAGATAATTGCGACCGCGTTCAGGGTCGAGCTTGGCATAATTCTCCTGAATGAAACTGCGCGTTCGCCGCACCAGATACAGGCGCATCAAATCCCGCCAGTCGTCCGCATGCTCGCTCTTCTCGAAGGCCGCGAGCGAACGGACGGGGCACTGATGCCGTCGGATAAATTCGGTTTCTCCGAGTTCCCGCAGCAGCTTTTCCGGGCGGATGCCGATGTCCTTCCGGTCGTCAATGAACAGCCGGAGCTGGTTCGACAGATCAAGGTAGGTCTTGTTGTAGGGGGTGGCCGACAACAGGATCACCCGGCTGTCATTCGCGGCGATGTATTCCGCGATGGCCCGGTAGCGTTGCCCCTCCCGGTTGCGGAGGTTGTGGCTCTCATCAATCAGCACCAGCCGGAAACGTCGGAGATCGGGCAACTCCCTCTGAACACGGGTGACGGACAGCACCTTGGCCCGGAGCCGGTATTCCTGCCGGTAGTCTTCCCACATGGGAACGAGATTTCTCGGGCAGATGATCAGCGTCTCGACCCCGTGGTCATCCTCGAAAATACGCGCGAGCGTCGTTGCCATCAGCGTCTTGCCCAGTCCAACCACGTCACCGATGACCACGCCTCCGCGCTTGTTCAAGTGGTGTGCGGCAATCTTGACTGCCGCCTTTTGGAACTCGAAGAGCTTGTTGCCGAAGTCGCTGGGAATGCGGAACTCGGTCAGGCCGGCACGCGCCTCCTGGGAAAGATGGTAAGCCATCTTGACGTAGATGTGATAAGGCGGTGGCGGTTCCGGTCGCGCCCAACTTGTATTGATGATCTCGACGAGTTCCTGCGAGATGTCCACGCAGAAACGGTCGGTCCAACGGTCTTCAAACCACTTCGCCAGCTTGTCACAGGCATCATGATCGAGCACATCCACGTTGAGTTCGCCCTGCCTGGACAATCCGGCCATGGTGAGGTTGCTGCTGCCGAGATAGCCGATCTTCGGGTTGAGCGGGTCCTGCCGGAACAGGAGATAAAGCTTGGCGTGGAGGGGATGGCGCAAAAAGAGTTTCACGACGACTTTACCGGCGGAGATTTGCGCCGCCAGACGCCGGAGCCCTTGCTCATCGGCGTTCGTGGGGATGCCGACCATCAACTGGTCGCGGAAGTCCTGGGCGAGTTTCTTTTTGAGCGCAATCGCCGTGGCCTGGTCAATCTGCTCTCCGGACGCGGTGGGGCTCATGACTTGCCGCAGTTGATCTTGCGGCATCTGTTGCATACCGACCAGCAGACGGCAGCAATGCCCATCCCCGCCGTGCCATTGCTCGATGTGCTCGTGCAATTGCCGCCAGCCTCGCAGGTTGAAGTAGCCGACGCAGAAATCAGCGTGCTCGCACAACCCCAGCGTCTCCTGCAAAGCAGGAAGGAGCGTTTCATTTATGTTGTCAAAAATACGCGGCATGCTTTAGCCCCTGTTCATGCGAATCTATTTCAAGCCAGATTCCTCGTTTGAACGATAATCGTCGCCCACTTCCGCCGCATTTCCGGTTTGGGCCCAGGTATCGACCTGAGACACCTTGAATTTTCAGAGTCTACCGATCTTGTGTGCGGGGAGCCCCCTGTTGTCAATGGCGCGATAGACGCTATCACGGCTGACACCCATATGCTTGGCGATCTCGTCCAGCGATACCCACGGTTCATTTTTCATGCGCGAACCCCTATAACGCATACACGCATCATGTAGCAGAACGAAGTTAAATGTTGCAGGAAACCGCAGATGAAATCAAGCCGTAAGTATCCGATAACCAGCCAACGCCGCACGCGGTCTTTTTGGAGGCGTCGCCGTGATCCAAATTCCTGACCCAATGTGCCACCTCCGGGGATTCGTCAATCGCGACTACGTGGCAGAATCAAATCCCATGCATGTATTATCTTATGCACTGCCATCCCATAGGGCAGGCGGAAACACACCTGTTCTCCT